>JBFFCR010000036.1:0-15708 GCA_041559855.1 Anaerolineae bacterium
GAGATCAGGGAAGCCTACTTGCAGTTTGAGGAGTGGCACATCCTCTGGCGCGACTACCTGCTCCGGAACTCCACCGAGCAGGCCGTGACGGTGCTGGTGGAGCATCCCCGCACGGTCCACTATGACCTCTTTGACACACCCCAGCCCAAGGAGCGCACCGGCGAGCACCTGCGTTTCGAGGTCGATGTGCCGGCTCATGCCGAGACAAAGCTGCGGGTGCAGGAGCGCAGGCTGCTCAGCCGGCGAGAGGAGCTACAAAGACAGTCCTACGAGGGCCTACAACGGTATCTGCAGCAGGGGCTCCTGGACCAAGATGCCTACAGTACGGTGACCGAGTTGATGGGCCTGTGGGAGCGAATCGCGGACAACGAGAAGCATTTGGAGGCTGCAGACCAGGAGCGAGACAAGATCTACGAGGCGCAGCAACAGATCCAGGGGAACATGGCGGCGCTTGGCACTACCGGCAGAGAGGGCTCGCTTCGTACCCGATATGTTGAGCAACTGGAAACGAGCGAAGATCAGCTCCGCTCGCTCGCCCAACAGGAAGCTGATTTGAGAACCGTGAGGGAGCGTCTGAAGACTGAGCTTGAGGAACAGCTCAGCGCGCTGGGCTGAAGGCGTAGACATGCACACAAATGGGTGAGCTGATTGGCTAACGCACCCTTCACAGCCAGTGATGAAGCTAGCGGAAACCTCAGCGATGAGGGCAATGGTCGGAGTTCTTCTGTCCCTTTCATCAGGCGATATAGTGCGAAGTCACTGTTTGCGTAGATGCTGTGGATGATTCCCTGCGCGAGGAGACATTCGACTTCGCTCTCAGTCAGTTGGTTATATGCGTTTGCCCTTAGGTAGATGCACAAGTAATCTCCTCGGAGAATCTGTTCCACGGCATCCACGCTGATAGACTGGCGACCGGTCATGAGCCTCATTACACGGGGCTTGAAGAAGATGATCGTGCTGTCGGATTCCGTATGATCGGCAATGAAGGAGAACAACTCCTGGGATGTTGCTGCAAAGGGTCCGTCCATTACTTCGCCATCATTAATGTTCCGGTATACAGTGCTTCCCGCATGCGAGCCGAAACGGAGAATCACGGCGACCACGGGGAGATAGCACAACGCTTTCCATAGCCTCTTGTCCACTGCGGGAGCACGATCACATAGTGCCTCCAGGCCCGAAAACACTAGAGAAAAGTAGAAGGGTAAAATCGGGAATAGAAAACGAATACCTTGCACGCTTGGCCAGAATACATACAGAAGTAGCGTCAAGACGACATAGATCATAGCAGGGTAGTCCGACCGGTATCTACGAACTGCGCCAGCAATCGCAAGGGGGATGCTTAGTCCGTAAAGCAGGAGATTCAGGTGATAGGGAACTCCAGCAAGAAAGGCTGCAGGCAGTACCAGGTAGTATCGAAGATGGTACACGATCGTCCCCGCAGAGATGCTCCCCAGCTGGGACACGTGAGACATTCCCCCATCGGGCAGAATGTAATTCCATGCTGCGACTGTGAAGAACACAACATAGGGAACCGCCTGCAATGCCACGGTCTTGATGGAAACGGGCCTAGGAAAACCGGATTCGTTGGCTGAGCCTCCATGGCCTTCGCCTGCTGAACTTGGCTGTCTGCGTTTTGCTCGCTTCTGGAAGAGCAAAACCAGCTGCGACACGCCAAGGGTGATGAGAAGCAGGATGCCATTCGTTCGAATGAGAGACGCGCATGCGATTCCTGCACCGATGAGCACCAGGTCCAATAGCCGCGAAACGATGCGACGATCCTCAACTACTACCTCTCGGATCAGCACTACGCAGAGGGTCGAGAAGAGGAGAAACGGTAGATCAGACGTGATATGATTTGAGTATCCGAGTAGTGTGGGATTCAGAGCGAATAAGCTTACCAAGCAGAGAAACCATGGAGCACTGTGGGTTCTGCGAAAGGCACGCCAGAGCACAAGTAGGAAGAGCAAGTACGAAAGCACGCCTACAGTCTTGAGGGCCAATGGATTCAGACCGAATAGGGCGTAGAGCGGAGCCAGCAACATGGGGAAGCCCCAAGGATAGGCAATCGGACCCAATGGGATAGAGGACTGCTCAATAGTTATGCGGTTGGCATCAACGAAGGCATCGAGCGCGCCCTGGGTGATGCTCTGGGCTTGCATGATATAGCCCGCGGAGTCACCATCCCAGCCATAACCTTGCGTGAGACTGCCGCACTGAGCCAACATGGAAATCCCAACGAGCAGGATGAATAAGACCCGGGTGTGCGTTTCTTTCATCTTGTGTCCATGATCTTGTGAGTCGACCGAGCCGCCTGAGTCTGTCTACTCCGGTCCCTGGAAGGGACGGGATCGGCATAGCGCGCCTTGTGGGCTAGATCGGTTGCAGCCAGGTGCTGAATGAGATCAGAATACCTGCACAACCTACGCCTGTGGCCGAAACTCGGCGTCGCAGGCTGGCGATCGCCAGGATGAACAAACAAGAAACATGCTGTCATTCGAGCCGAGGGCGTTTGTGGCTTGTTGTGCTATTGTATTGGCGGCGCCATCCCAGGAATGTCCACCTCGCCCGACTCAACTTCTTCCTTGGTCAATCAGAGAGAGCAGCCCAGGGGAAAGCATCGTAACTAGACAGCCGCTGAGACGAGCATATCGAGCAGCGCCGCGCGCCTCTCGGCGTATTGAGCTTCGTCAAACAGAGGCGTGCACGCCCTGATCTTGGCCTCCCTCACAGTGAGCTTGCTGGCAAAGGCAAAGCAAGACGGCTGCCCGCACAGCCTGCAATTGGTCTGGGGCAGCAGTTGGTAGATCTCCATGGCCACCAACCGCTTGCGCGCCGTGTGGAGCGGAGTTAGGTTCTCGCGGTCCATCCAGATCCGGTTAATCTCGGCGATCACACGCTCCATCTCGATGGTTGCCGAGTCCCGATCGGGGAGGTTGCTGATCGTGATCTCGCGCGGTTTCAGGGCAACCGCCCGATCCTCCGTCTGGTACGTGATCTGGTTGGCGCCCGGGCTATAGATCGCGTTTTTCCACAGGGCATTGAGATAGGGAAACACCGCGCTCATGTCATCCTTGAAACGAGCTGTCGCGTTCCAATACTCAGCGCCTGGTTCGCAGCCCGGGGCCTCCAACCTCAACTCATAATCCTTGGCGATGAACATCGTTCGCACCTCCTCTGTACGATCCCTGCGTGTAGCACGGGGTCTCGCTGCAAGTGTATCACGCACGCCATCGGCTGTCAAACTACGAAACGGCAGCTAAGGACTCGAAAGGCCCTCAACGGCGGCAGCGGGTGATCAGGAACCGGCAAACCGCATCGCCCTTGCCCTGACGCGCGGGATACTGCACGTCCCACACATCGTCGGGCAGCAGCGTCTCCAACCATGCGTTCCAGAGTGTCTCGCAGGCCACACATGCCTGGTCAACACGGGCCAGGGCCGCGAGCTTGGCCCCTTCATAGGCGGCGCAGCGTGTGATGTTCACCTGCGCCTGGTCATCGCTCAGCGCCGAAAACTCGGCACGAAGCCGATCTCCCATAAAGACCTGGGCATAGGTCTCCAGGAGTCGTATCGCATCGGGCAGATCGTCGGCCCTTGACTTGCCAACCGCCTTGAGCAGGGTGCGCATCTCGATCCGCCCAAACGAGGTTCGCACGCGGGCGTTGAGCTCGATGGCCGCATCCAGCCCGACCGCCTCGACCGTCTTCAGGAACCACTGCCCATCCCAGAAAAGCATCAGCTTGCCGAGCATCCTGGCCTGCTGTGCGTCGGCGAGGGAGTATGGGGGCAGTCCTCTACCGGATGACAGGCACTTGAGGGGCACCCATCCCTGCTCGCCGTGGGAATTATAGCCAAACACCCAGCCACTCTCAACCCGTACGGCAGTGACCAGTTCGCCTACCTCCACAGACAGCTCGCGCGCCGTGTAATCGTGCTGTAAGGTGCAGACGCCCTCGTCAAGGTCAAGCCAGGACTCTGGTACCCAGCCGCTCTTTCCCGAGGTGTCAGTGCACCAAAGCCAGCCCTCCCACTCGGAATCCTTGCGCTCAAAGCAAAGCTGTGCTCCTGCATCCAGCATGAGTGGATCGGGGAACGAGCTCAGGTACGCCTCGACGACTCGATAGGTCTCTTCCATCCCGCCCTCCAGTTTGACTATGGCATAATACGGGCCCTGGACGATGCTGTCAACTTTCGCCTTCCATCGGGTACGGCTGACCGCAGCCCATTCAGCGTTTGGCACGATAGAGCCCGCTCGATTTCTGATAGCCACCCAGGGAGCTCTCTCATGTCATCGTGATCTGCAGGACTGCCCGGATACCAGTGCGAGTGCGACAGCGGAAAGGTGAAGGGGAACTGCAGTGGGCCCTCAGTTTGATGCCAGCCGAAGCCGTGCTATAATGTGCGGGTTATGTTCTGCAAAGCGTACGCCTTGACCACACCTGCGCTGGCCAGGGCCGACCACTGAGGCTGGGCATGGAAGCCTGGAAGCGCAACCTCTACATCATTTGGGTCTCCCAACTGGTGGCCATTTCGGGTTTTGCCGTCGTCTTTCCCTTTCTCCCCTACTATGTGCAGGAGTTGGGCGTAACCGAGCTCGAGCAGGTGGAGTTATGGTCAGGCGTCCTGTTCGCTACCCAGGCTGTAACCATGGCCATCTTTGCACCAATCTGGGGAGCACTGGCCGATCGCTACGGTCGAAAAGTGATGGTTCAGAGGGCCATGTTCGGAGGGGCTGTAACGCTCGCAGCCATGGGATTCGTCCAGAATGTGTGGCAATTGGCTGTGCTGAGAGCTCTCCAGGGCATGCTCACCGGGACGGTCTCCGCGGCAACGACCCTCGTAGCCAGCAGCACTCCGCGCGAGCGGGCAGGCTATGCGCTGGGCCTGCTTCAGATGGCCATCTGGAGCGGGGCCTCGGTCGGTCCCCTGCTAGGCGGTCTCGTAGCCGACACGTGGGGCTATCGCGCGGCGTTCTGGGTGACCGGCATCCTCCTCTTCCTGGCCGGCCTCACCGTGTGGCGTTTTGTCAAAGAGGACTTTCAGCCGCCTGTGCGTGACAGGAGCAGAACAGGCGAAGGATTCTGGGCAGGTGTGACACTGGTGATTCACCAGCGCTCCCTACTCTCGCTCTTTGGCATCCGCTTCATAGCGAGGCTTGCGGTACGTCTGATAGGACCGGTGCTCCCGCTGTTTGTGCAGGCCATCATGCCGTCGACGGCTCGTCTGGCAACCACCACCGGCCTCATCTCTGGCGTACAGGCAGGAACAAGCGCCATCGGCGCAGTAACCCTGGGCCGGGCCAGCGACCGGATCGGGTACAGGCGCGTGCTGCTTGCCTGTACCATAGCTGGGGCCATCTTGTACGTCCCCCAGTTTTTTGTCACGACGTCCTGGCAGTTGCTGATCCTGCAGGGAGCGGTTGGGCTGGTAATGAGCGGCGTACTAGCCTCCCTCAGCGCACTCTTGGCCACCTTGGCCCCAGAGGGACATCAGGGCGCGGTCTATGGCGTGGATGCCAGCGTCGTTTCAGCGGCCAACGCCGTCGGTCCCATGCTAGGCGCAAGCGTAGCAGCCACAGTGGGCTTGCGGGCGCCATTCCTTCTCACCGCAGGGGGACTGGCTTTCGCCGCTGGCTTGGTCTGGCTCCTGGTACCCAGGAAAGGGCAAGGTGAGAGCTCCACCGCTGGGTCCTGAGCGGCGGAGCCCTGTACCCTCTTCCCACTCGAGCCCTAGCGCTCGATATTGTAGAATGCGCTCATCCCGGCATAGACCGCCATGACGCCCAGTTCCTCTTCGATGCGAAGTAATTGGTTGAACTTGGCGACGCGATCACTGCGGCAGGGCGCACCCGTCTTGATCTGCCCGGCATTGGTGGCGACGACAAGGTCGGAGATTGTGGTGTCCTCGGTCTCACCAGAACGATGCGAGACAACGGCAGTCCATCCGGCGCGCTTGGCCATTTCGATAGCTGCCAGGGTCTCAGTCAGCGTACCTATCTGGTTCAATTTGATGAGGATGCTGTTGGCAGCCCTGCACTCGATGCCCTCCTGCAAGCGCTCGACATTGGTCACCAGCAGGTCATCGCCCACGATCTGGAGCCTCCCACCCAGGCGCTTCTGCATGAGCACCCAGGTGTCCCAATCATCCTCAGCCAGACCGTCCTCGATCGAGATGATCGGGTACTTGTCGACCCAGGCTTCGTAAAAGTCAACCATCTGCTCGCCGGTCAGCGTGCGCCCCTCCTTCTTGAGCATGTACTTGCCATCCTGAAACACCTCACTTGCCGCAGGATCCAGGGCCACAAAGATGTCCCTGCCCGGCTCGTAGCCCGCCCGTTGGATGGCCTCCACGATTAGCTCAACGGCTTCCTCATTGGACTTGAGGGCAGGTGCAAAGCCGCCCTCGTCCCCCACACCGGTGTTGTACCCCTTGGCCTTGAGCACCTTCTTCAGGGCGTGGTAGGTCTCGGCTCCCCAACGCAGCGCCTCGGCAAAGGAGGAAGCGCCCACCGGCATCGCCATGAACTCCTGGAGGTCGGGGCCATCCGTGGCGTGTTTGCCGCCGTTGAGAATGTTCATCATCGGCACCGGCAGCGTCTGCGCCGAGACCCCGCCGATGTAGCGGTAGAGTGGAAGACCTGTCGCCGCAGCAGCCGCCTTCGCCGCGGCCAGGCTGACGCCCAGGATAGCGTTCGCCCCCAGCTTGCCCTTGTTGGCGGTTCCGTCCAGCTCGATCAGGTACTCGTCCAGTCCTACCTGATCCAGGGCATCAAAACCCCATAGCTCGTCGGCTATGAGGCTGTTCACATTGTCCACCGCCTTGAGCACTCCCTTGCCGCCATAGCGAGCGTCATCGCCATCACGCAACTCAACGGCCTCGTGAACGCCGGTAGAGGCGCCAGACGGCACGGCTGCCCGACCAATCGCACCACACTCCAGTTGGACCTCTACTTCCACCGTCGGATTGCCTCTTGAATCCAGGATCTCTCGCCCGAAAATGTCCTCTATGAATGTCATTTCTTTCCTCCTTACTCAATTGGTCTCAACGAGCCTGACTCATCTCCCAGCACGGCGCGGATCTGGGCATCCAGACCCCCACACCCGTGCGCACGTTACTTGCCGTCCAGCTTCAATGCTTGATAAAGCCGTTCATAGTCAAACCGATCCTCTAACATCTCTTCGAAACGCTGCACCTTCTTCTCCAGATGAAAGCGGGTCTTGCCAAAGAAACGCTCGATCACTTCCACAGCGGTCAGAGTGTCCTGGCGAACCAGGATCATGGGTACGCCCACCTCTTCAGCCCTGCCTAGGATGATCGGGCTGGGCTGCATGTTGCCGGTCAGGATCACGCACTTGGTGCTGGTCTCCAACGCGGCCAGTTGGATATCCGGCCGGTCGCCGCCGGTGATGACCGCTTTGTTGGGCTTGCGCCGGAAGTAGGACAAGGCCGAATCGACGCTCATGGCGCCTACCATCAAGTGCTCCACCAGCTCATCCATCCTGTCCGGACAGCACAATACCTTCCCGGATAGAAACTGCCTCAGATCATTGACGCTCACTGATAGGAGGAGACGCTCCTGCGGAAGCACAGCCAGAACCGCAACCCCGCGGGTTTCCAGGCTGGGCTTGACCGACTCTTGCACAAAGCGCATCCGCTGGCGCGGGATGCCATTGAGCACCACCCCAACCAGCAAATCGCCAAGTACTTGGCGAGAGGTGAGCGAGTCATCTAACACCTGCAGGTCATCCTTGTACTTGATCACCACGACCGCGCTCGTTCCCAGCATGCGGGCAACCTCTGGCGTGGGCAGGCCGATCAGATATCCCTCCCGCAGATTTGCGCCGCCCTCAAGGATTATCACGTCCCGCCCCTCCGCAACCCGCTGGTACGCAGCAAGAAGACGGGCGGCATAATCGATTTGCGCCTCGCCAGAGAGGATCTCTTCTACGGTGCGTGGCCCGATCCCGATCGGCGCCATGTCACCCAATGCATCGGGTAACTCAAAGGTCTGCCTGACAAACTCGGCGTCCTCATCCACGAGACCCGCCGCAAGGCGCAGGCCCGAACTCACTGGCTTCATGTAGCCGATGGAAAAGCCTTCGCGCCTCAGCCGCTTGGCTATACCCACACAGAGGGCACTCTTGCCAGAAAAGGTCTCCGTAGACGTTATGTACAGCGTAGCCATTGTCACCTCCACCAAGACACTCGATACACGCGGCGCGATCCGCCCTATCCCAGGACCAGTCTCATGTCAATACCGATTACACCCTGTTCTTCCTCACAGACGACAAGAGGATCTATGGCAAATTCAACAATCTCCGGCAAGTCCACTGCTAGTTGAGACAGGCGCAGCAGGGCATCGAGTAACGCGTCCAGATCGGAGCATCGCTGTCCACGCACTCCCCGGAGCAGATTGTACCCATGTATCTCTGCCACCATCTCCCCGGCGATGCGCCGATCGAGGGGAGCCACACGGTAGACGGTACCCTGAGCCGCCTCGGGGTAGATCTCCCCCAGCCCAAACGCCATGACCGGTCCAAAGTGGGGATCGCGGCTCATGGCGACGACCGTCCCTTTGCCTCCAACCACCATCTCCTGAATCAGACAACCCCATGCGTCAGCACCAGGCATATACTTGGCCGCGCGGTAGAGCACAAGATCATAGGCGGAGCGTACGGCATCTACAGTAGCGAGGTTGAGCTGGACCCCGCCCACATCGGTCTTGTGCAAGATGTCGGGCGAAGCGATCTTGACCGCCACTGGAAATCCGATCTCCTGGGCAAGGTAAGCTGCTTCTGCAGCATCCCGGGCCAGGCAAGTTGTGGGCGCGGCAATCCCATAGGCTGCCATAATGTCCTGCGCCTCGGCCTCCCCGATGGCGAGCCGCCCGTCTTCACGAGCGGCATCAATGATCCGGCGGGCCCGGCTCCGATCCACATCGAAGAACTCGATCTCCAGCGGCGGCTGCTCGCGCCAGCGGCGGTAGCGCATCATGGCTGCCATGGCCGCGACAGCTCGCTCCGGCACAGAGTAATTGGGAACCTGGAAGCTATTCAGGATCCGCACGCCCGAGGCCACTGCCCCTGCCCCCATCAGACACCCAAAGACCGGTTTGGTGCGACTCCGAGCGTGCTCACCGATGATCCTGGCCGTCTCTTCGACCTCTGTCATCGCCTGCGGCGTGACGATAGCTATCACGCCCCCGACGTTGGGATCCTGCAGCACCGCCCTCATGGCCAGGGCGTAGCGACTGGCTCGCGCGTCGCCCATCAGATCGACAGGGTTCAGGACGCTTGCTTCTGCGGGCAGAGCTTCTCTGAGAGCATCCGCCGATGCTGGCTCGAGCGAAGCCAGCTGCAGACCGGACCGCTCGCACGCATCGGCGGCCATGATCCCCGGGCCACCAGCATTGGTGATGATGCCCACCCTATCGCTGAGGAGCAGGGGCTGCCGCGCAAAGGCAACAGAGAAGTCAAAGAGATCTTGAATGGAGCCCGCTCTCACGACGCCGCTCTGGCGAAAAGCGGCCTCGTACACTGCCTCAGAACCGGCCAGGGTACCAGTATGCGACGACACTGCTCTCGAGCCGGCGCTGGTCGTGCCAGCCTTGATGGCAATGATCGGCTTCTGGCGGCTCACTTGCGTGGCAGCGCGCATGAACTCCTCGCCCTCTTCGATTCCCTCCAAATAGGCTGTAATGACCCTGGTGTGCGGATCATCTCTCCAGGCCTCAATGAAGGCGATCTCGTCGGCATCTGCCTTGTTGCCCAGACTGACGAAACGAGAGAATCCAACCTGCTCGCTGAGCGCCATGTCGAGCATCGACGTGCAGAGCGCTCCCGATTGCGACATGAAGGCGATACTTCCTCTAGCAGGCATCCCCGCCGCGAACGAGGCATTCAGACTGGCAATGGTGTCGATGATCCCTAGGCAATTGGGGCCGATCAGGCGCATGCCATAGTGACGGGCAATGCCCACGAGTTCATGCTCACGCCTCCGGCCTTCCTGGCCCGCCTCGCGAAAGCCCGCCGACATTATGATAGCGCCCTTGATCCCCTTTTTCCCACACTCGGACAGAACCCCGGCTACGTGGGGACTGGGAATCAGGATGAGCGCCAGGTCAATGGGCGCAGACACGTCCAGAACGCTGGAATAGCACGTAAGGCCAAAAAGCTCGCCGATAGACGGATTGATAGGATAGATCGGACCCTTGAAGCCGTGCTGGATCACGTTTTGCAGGACGCTGTGTCCCAACTTGCCGGGCGTCCGAGACGCACCTATGACGGCTACTGCCTGTGGATCGCAAAACATCTCGAGCACGGAGGATCTGCCCCCTAAGGTGGTGCTATGACACAAGAGATATGTACCGAAGCCTCAGGGCAATCAGCCAGGCACTTAGCAGCGCCCTGGTCCTATCGCCTCCTTTGCAGGTCAGTATACCACATGCCTGCTGTCTTGTCAGAATCCGCTCAGGCCGGTGGAAACGCAGATCGGCGGCGGATGCCCTCGGCGTGACTCAGCAGCAACGCCAGAGTGTGCCACGGCCATCCCGCACACGCCAGCTAGGGAGTTGGCCAGTGAGACACCATGTACTCAACAGCATCGGCAATGCGCGCGAGCTGCTTCGCCACTTCTGCCAGGTCCGCCCCTGAAGCGACCTCTTCCTCCCCCTCATCATCGCCCCCGGTATCCACGGTGCTCTGTCGCTGAAAAACGGGCCAGAACATGCGATGGTTGTCCCACATGCCAAAGCCGGCAGGCACGTCCGAGTAGTAGCCCTTTTCCCCCGGCATGATCCAGGCCCAGTGGGTGGCGGGGCCGGGCGGGATGTAGTTTGAGCCAGCCCCAAGGCTGTGCTGAATATACCCATCAAGGTTGGTGAAATTCAGCTCATTCGGTTGCAGCAGCAGTGCCCGATTTGGACGCGGTTGGCCATCCCCGCCATCCGGCTGGCCGTGGAAGGTCTCGCTGAGGCGCGGCGCGGCATCTGGGGGCAGCTCGTTCCCGCTGGGTGGCTTGATGCCCAGATATGCCGCGACCCCAGGCAGCGGTCTTCCTCCTTCGTCGACGACATAGAGCCGCCAGCTCGTCTCCGCCGTACTGTCGTATACCAGCCGCACCAACCTGAACACAACCGCGCCCTCGGGCGGCGTGGCTCGCGTGAGGCTCAGCCCGTATTGGCTCTGTGCATCCTGCCAGGTCATGCTGACAGGACTTCCGTTCCTATCCACGATCTCGATCATATTCCCCTCCTGACGATTTCTGCAGTCGCTGCGGTCTCGCCCTACCACCCTTTGGTATCACGCTTACTTGACAACACAACCACGCTATGCTAGAATAATCCCGACTGTTTACTAGGGATTCAGTGATAGTCTAAAGGAGACACGGTGCGAGTTTCAGCCAAAGAATTGTATGGACTGCGGGCCATGAGCGAGTTCGCTCGCCACTTTGGTAAGGGACCCCTGTCTCTGACTGTGGTAGCCAGCAGACAGGGAATCTCTCAAGCATACCTGGAGCAGATAGCCATAGAACTACGTCGCTCTGGGCTGCTCTCCAGCAGACGCGGTGCCCTAGGAGGATACCACCTCACTCGTGCGCCGGGTGCTATAACAGCCGGTGATGTCATTCGCGCCCTCGAAGGCTCCATTCTGCCTGTGCAGTGCGTTGCCGAGCAAAAGTGCGAGCCCTGTTCGATGGAGCAAGGATGCAGCGCCCGTGGCATCTGGGAACAGGTCCGCGACCGTCTGGTAGAGACGCTTGATTCTATCACACTCGCTGACTTGCAGCAAATGGACGGACGGTCGCCCCTGGACGGGGACGTGGGAATCGAGCAAGAGGGGCCTCAGACATGGTGAGCGTTTCTGAGGCACGGATGCTAGACCAAGGGGCCGCCCATCAGCGACTAGGCTGGCGGGAGCGCCTCCGCGAGGACATACAGACCATCTACGACAAGGACCCCGCGGCCCGAAGCATCTACGAGGTGCTGACCTGTTACCCCGGCCTGCACGCCAACTGGCTCCATCGTTTGGCGCACCGCCTTTGGCGAGGCGAGCACTTTCTGCTAGCGCGTCTTGCATCCCACTTTGGCCGATTCATGACCGACATCGAGATACATCCCGGCGCGCGCATCGGCCGTCGTTTCTTCATCGATCACGGTGCCGGCGTGGTCATCGGCGAGACGGCCGAGATCGGCGACGACGTGCTGATGTACCAGGGCGCCGTGCTGGGCGGCACCTCCTCGGAACGCAGCAAGCGCCACCCCACGGTCGGCAACAACGTGGTCATTGGCGCCAACGCAGTGATCCTCGGCCCCGTTGCCATCGGCGATGGCGTCAAGATCGGATCCGGCTCGGTGGTCGTCGAATCGGTGCCAGCGGGAGCCACCGTTATCGGGGTCCCCGGACGGATCACGCGCATCAACGGCAGGCGCCTGGGTTCGCAGCCACAGGACATTCTGGATCATGGCCGCCTGCCCGACCCGGTGGTGGAAACGCTGCGATGTCTGGTCGACCGGGTTGAGTTTCTGGAGACACAGGTGCGCGGCCTGACCAAGACCACACCGGTGAATTTGACGGAGGAGATCCCCGTGACGTGCGACTGGGTGCGCGCTGAAGAGAGGGCAGGCTCGGCATGAATGCACGAAACGCCAACACAGTCCTGGACCTCATCGGCAACACGCCGCTGGTCTGTCTGCGTAGGCTACCGGCTGCCGGTGCAGCGCAGGTATGGGCCAAACTGGAAAGGTTCAACCCAGGCGGGAGCGTCAAAGACCGCATCGCGAAATCGATGGTGGAGGCGGCAGAGGAGGCGGGTCTGCTGGAGCCTGGCGGCGTCATCGTAGAACCGACGAGCGGGAACACTGGTATTGGGCTGGCAATGGTAGCGGCGGTCAAGGGCTATGGCCTGATCCTGGTCATGCCCGAGGGGGTCAGCGCCGAGAGATCCGCACTCCTCCGGGCATACGGCGCAGAGGTCAGGCTCACGCCAGGCGAAAAGGGCATGAAAGGCGCCATCGCCAAGGCAGAGGAGTTAGCAAGCCAGCACGGATACGTGATGCTAGGCCAGTTCTCCAACCCGGCGAATCCTGAGATCCACCGCAGGACCACCGCTGCCGAGATCCTGGCTCAGATAGGCCGTCTTGACACCTTTGTCGCGGGGGTGGGCACTGGGGGGACGATCACCGGCGTCGGCGAGATTCTCAAGGACGCGCTGCCGGGCGTCAGAATCGTAGCAGTAGAGCCGGCAGGGTCTCCGGTGCTATCGGGCGGATCGCCCGGAAAGCACAAGATCCAGGGCATCGGCGCTGGCTTTGTGCCCGAGGTCCTGAATGTCGGCGTCATTGACCAGATCATACAGGTGACCGACCAAGATGCAGCCGAGACCGCGCGCCGCCTCGCCCGCGAGGAAGGCATCCTGGCCGGCATCTCGTCGGGCGCAGCGGCCTGGGCCGCGCTCCAGGTTGCGCAGCACCTGGGCCAAGGCAAGACAGTGGTTACACTGCTGCCCGATACGGGAGAGCGGTACCTGAGCACAGGGCTGTTTGAACAGCGCGAGAGTTCGACGCACAAAGGGTAGAGGACGCACAAAGGAGTGAGCAGAGACACCATGGAGGCACCACAGCACACAATCTACCTCGACCATGCAGCAACCACCGCCGTTGACCCGAGGGTCGTGGAGGCCATGCTGCCCTACTGGACGCAGCAGTACGGGAACGCTTCGAGCATCTACAGGCTGGGACGCGAGGCCCACCATGCCCTTGACCAGGCACGGGAAAAGGTGGCCGGCATCCTGAATTGCACGCCTAAGGAGATCATCTTTACAAGTTGCGGCTCCGAGAGCGACAATCTGGCGCTGCGGGGCGTGGCGCTGGAACGACGCAAGCGCCTGAACAAGAACCATCTGATCACCTCATCCATTGAACACCATGCCATTGGACACACCGCAGAGCAGCTCGAGCGAATCTTTGGATTCGAAGTGAGCTACGTGCCGGTGGACCAGCATGGCCTTGTGGATCCGCCCGCCGTCGAGCGGGCCATCCGCCCCGACACCGCGCTCGTCAGCATCATGTCTGCCAATAACGAGGTGGGCACTATCCAGCCCATTGCCGAGATCGGCGAGATCGCCCGCAACCACAAGATCCCATTCCACACCGATGCCGTGCAGGCTGCCGGGGCGGTTCCCCTTGACGTCCAGGCCCAAAACGTTGACCTGCTGTCCCTCTCGGCACACAAATTCTACGGGCCCAAGGGCGTCGGCCTTCTCTATGCCCGGCGCGGAGTCCCACTCCTCCCGGTCCAGACAGGCGGCGGGCACGAATACGGCCGCCGGGCGGGAACAGAGAACGTGGCCTACATAGTGGGCCTGGCCACCGCTCTTGAGCTGGCAGTCCGGGAGATGGACGAGTCCAACGCTCATGTCTCCCAGTTGAGAGACCAACTGGTTGCAGGCGTGCTGGAGCGGATCCCCGACAGCCAGCTATCCGGCCATCCCACGCTGCGGCTACCCAACAACGCCAGCTTCCTGTTCAAGTATATCGAAGGCGAGTCGATCCTTCTCCACCTCGACATGATGGGGGTGGCAGCAAGCAGCGGGTCGGCCTGCACCAGCGGCTCGCTGGAACCCTCACACGTGCTCATGGCTATGGGTTTCGCCCACGAGGTAGCTCACGGCTCGCTGCGCCTGACCCTAGGTAAGGAGAACACAGCAAACGAGATCGACTATGTGCTGGAGATCCTGCCTGGAATCGTCGAGAAACTGAGGCAGATGAGCCCGTTGCGATAAACCGTGGCTCAGTGCGGTCCCAACAACACAGGAATGAACCCAGAATGATGCACGGCGGCGGTTGGTGGAGCTATCTTCGCTTCGACGAGTCAAAGGGTCGACCCCGCGTCGATCGCGAGTTGCTCCGCCGTGTGGCAGAGTATGCCCGGCCCTACTGGGCGTTCATCCTTCTGATCCTGGTGGCGATGTCCGCCACCTCGCTGCTGGGACTGGTTCCCCCTCTCCTGTACCGCGATCTGATCGACAGTGTGCTGCCGGCAGGCGATACAAGCCGGCTGAATCTGCTGGCTCTGGCTATGATCGGCATCCCCTTGCTGATAGGCCTGATCGGCGTGGGACAACGCTACTTCAGCGCGCGCATGGGAGAGGGGATCATCTTTGACCTCCGCCAGGAGATGTACGCCCATCTCCAGCAGATGTCCCTCCGTTTCTTCACTCACACCAAGTCCGGCGAGGTCATCTCCAGGTTCAACAACGACGTTGTCGGCGCTCAGAGCGCAGTCACCAACACCCTGCCACAGATCACCACCAACGTCATCACCCTGGTCTCCACACTGGCAGTGATGATCTCCATCGAGTGGCGTCTCGCCCTCTTGTCGGTCGCCATTCTGCCCCTGTTTCTGCTGCCGGCTCGCCGCGTGGGCCGTATCCTGCGCAAGATCCGGCGGCAAGGCCTGGAATACAACGCGGACATGAGCAGCAAGATCACCGAGACACTGGGCATCAACGGAGCCTTGCTGGTCAAGACCTTCGGCCGCCAGCGCCAGGAGGTGGACCGTTTCCGCGACACCAATCGCCGCGTTCGCGACATCGGCGTGCGGCGCGCCCTGGTAGGACGCTGGTTCTTCTTGGGACTGAGTATCGCCAGCGCCATCGGGACCGCGCTGATCTACTGGTCAGGTGGCCATCTGGTGCTCGGCGGTGACATC
>JBFFCR010000037.1:0-15646 GCA_041559855.1 Anaerolineae bacterium
CCCGAGGGCGCCGCGCCGCTATCGGCGTTCCGCCACCTGCGTACCCAGGGTTGGATCGCCGATCACGAGATCGTGGTGCTGTTCAACACCGGCAGCGGGCTCAAGTACACGCATCTGTGGGCGTGAACCGAGTCCGATGAGGACAGCAACGACGGCGGATTCGCTTGTGGTAGCCCATGTGCAGGACGTCTCCTGCACGATTGACCCCGCGGCGGAACTATGCTGCAATACGTCTCGACGGAGGGAAGGCCATGAAAACGACTGCGACGTTCGCCGAGGTATTGGAGGCAGCTGATGAGCTCCCTCTGGCTGACCAGGAGAGTCTCGTGGAGATCCTGCATCGGCGCATCATTGAGCGCCGCAGAGAGGAACTCGTGCGCGAGGCGCTTGAGGCCCGCCAGGAATACGAAGAGGGAGGCTGCCGGCCAGTCGCGGCAGATGAACTCATGGCCGAGATCCTGGCATGAAGCGCCCGCGACTAGCTTGGCGGAGCAAGTCACTCAGCTCAGCCAGGTCAAAGTCAGCGATTTCCTGAGCGGAGACCGCTTCCTTCAGCAAAGCGCGAGAAGACTTCAAGAACACGCTAGAAAAGAGGGTTTCGTACTCAGGAAAGACACGGTCCAGAATGCACAGAATCTTGCGCTTGCAGTCTCCGATCTGGTCGGTGAGCCAGAAACGAAAGCGGCCGAGTTCCCGTAACTGCAGGATAACGGGCAGATCCTGGTCGGTGGGTCGCAGATTTCCAATGCGCAAGAAATCGGCTATCCACAAGGCATCGAGCAGATCGGTCTTGGCCTTCCGAATCCCGCTGCGACGGTAGGCAGCAATCTGCAGAGGATTGATCACGGTCACCGGATATCCTTGCCGAGTAAGGTCGTCATAGAGAGCTAGCCAATAGTGGCCTGTCGCTTCCAGGCCGACTGTTACCGGTTCACAGAGTTCAGCCAGGGCTGTGGCCAGATGGTCGAACCCGGCTCGGCTGTTGTCAAAGGAGAAAGCAGGTTGGACGACCTGGCCTCTGTCATCCATCACAAGAGCAGCGTGCTGGTGCTTGGCAACATCAATCCCGCAGAAGTACATCGTGCTACCTCCTCGCACAAGAGCTTGAAGTGAGGTGACCTCGGATTTCTACGAGACACTCAGCCTTGTGAGTCATGCGCAGCCAAGCCGCTACCTGCTTATTCGAGTCCTCTCGTAGAGCCGAGGCGACAGTCTTTCGGACGAGGCCTAGCCTCAAGGAGCAAAACGTCGATCTCAGCTTCTACGAGTCATTGTACACCAGCATCGTGCTGGCGAACAACAACTATATTATACAAGGAGAAAGCACCATGTTTGACAAGAGAGGTTTGACGACGATTTGTTTGCTATTGTTTGTGCTGGCCTTAGGCGCGTGCGGCACACCGTCACCTCAAGCGTCAACGCCGACGCCCACGCCCACGCCAACACCTACAATGACACCAACACCGGTACCGGAGCCGGCCGCCGGTGACGTACGCGCCTTTCCATTGCCGGATGGCAGCCAGGTGGCGATGGTCTATGTGCCAACCGGCACATTCTGGATGGGTAGCACCGAGGAAGACATTGATGCTATCCTGGCTAAGTCCAGCTTGTGGGAGCGAGAATGGTACACCCCTGAGCAGCCTCAACACGAAGTGTACTTGGGCGCTTTCTGGATTGACCGGACGGAAGTGACCAATGCCATGTATGCCGCCTGTGTCGCGGCCGGTGCCTGTGACCCACCCTCAAACAGCAGCAGTTACACCCGAGATGATTATTTTGGCAATCCGACCTACGACGACTACCCGGTGATTTACGTTAGTTGGGACGATGCCCAGGCTTTTTGCGCGTGGTCCGGCAGACGGCTGCCGAAGGAGGCGGAGTGGGAGAAGGCAGCACGTGGAACTGATGGCCGGACTTACCCTTCGGGAGAAGAGCTTAGTTGCGATGCGGCAAATGTTGGGATGTGTGAGGATGACACGACCGCAGTCGGTAGCCACCCAGACGGGGCCAGCCCCTACGGTGCTCTGGACATGGCTGGCAATGTGTGTGAGTGGGTCAACGATTGGTACGACAAAGCATATTACGGCAATTCCCCGGCTGCGAATCCTAGTGGCCCAGACTCAGGGGATGACCGGGTGGTGCGCGGTGGCTCGGTGGGCTACGTTGGGCTGCAAGCGCGTGCTGCCGGACGCTCCGCGAACAGTCCATCGCAGGGTGGCAACGTCTTGGGGTTCCGATGCGCGAGTAGCCCCTGATGTGCTGCATTCTGTTTTTCTGTAACACAATTTCCTAACGTCCATTCAGCCACCAATCAGGCGCGTTGTGTAAGAGAGGGTGGCTTGCTTTCAAGGTTGAAGGGCCGCATAGCAAGTCGCTGCAGCCGACCTTGCTATCGAGAATCCTTTTGAGGCTGTTTTCGCTTTTGCAGCGTTTCGGTTCACGTTTGGCCCCACTGCGGAAGCCGCAAGGCGGCTGAGCTCCCAGCCGTTCATGGCGGCGCTTGCCCTCGTGCAAAGAGTGTGCTATACTGCTAAGCAGAATCATGATTTCGCTTAGCAGGAGGTGCGTCATGACTGCGAATACTACCGTGAAGGTCAGCAGCCGCTATCAGATCGTGGTGCCCCGCGTTGCACGCGAGCAACTAAGGATAGAGAAAGGCGATCGGCTGCTGGTGGACGTGCAGGACGGGCTCCTCGTGCTCCTGCCCTGCCCAGAGGACTATGCCCAACGGCTGGCTGGACTGCACCGCGAGATCTGGTACGGTGTGGACGTGGACGCATATCTGCACGAGGAGCGGGAGGCATGGACCTCGTCGAACGGCTAGCGACACACACCAGGGTGGGCCTGGACACGTCAGTGTTCATCTATCAGGTGGAGGCCCATCCCGACTACCTGCCCCTCACCCAGGCGCTGTTCGCCGGCGTTCAGGACGGGAGATGGACCGCCGTCACTTCGACCATCACCCTGATGGAGCTCACGGTGCGACCCTGGCAGCTCGATCGACCCGCTGTGGCACGCGAGTACGAAGTCCTGCTGGTTCACTTTCCGCACCTGAGTCTCCTGGATGTGACGCGGGACGTGGCGCGCCGCGCGGCGCAGCTCCGCGCCGAGTACCGGCTGAGACCGGTGGATGCACTCCAGATCGCCACGGCCCTCGTTCACGGGGCAACGGCCTTTGTGAGCAACGACCGTGCGTTCTTGCGCCTGGCCTCGAAAGCGGACGTCGTCCTCCTGGATGACCTGATCGATCGCGACCGGCCTCGCTAGATTGGGACCCGGGCAGTCCCATGCCTTTAACGAAAAGGCCTCCGGGGCGCGTAAAGCCTCGGAGGCCTTGCTAGCTAAAGCTCGAAAAGTATCTTGACGCTACAGGATATGCGCCAGGAACTGGCGCGTGCGCTCCTCCTTGGGATTGGTAAAGAACTCCTGGGGTGGGGCGATCTCGGCCCACACCCCATCGGCCATGAGGATCACGCGGTCGGCCACGCCCTGGGCAAAGTGCAGCTCGTGGGTGACGACGACCATGGTCATGCCCTCGTTCGCCAGTCGCTCCATCACGTCCACCACCTCGCCGATCAGCTCTGGGTCGAGGGCCGAGGTCGGCTCGTCGAAGAGCATGATCTTGGGCTCCATGCAGAGTGCGCGGGCGATGGCCACTCGCTGCTGCTGCCCACCCGAGAGGCGCGACGGGAACTCGTCCCGCTTTTCCGACAGGCCCACCCAGGACAGCAGTTCCTCAGCCTTTTCGGTGGCCTGCGCTTTTGACATGCCCTTGACCGTAACAGGCGCCTCGATGATATTCCCCAGGGCGGTCATGTGCGGGAAGAGGTTGAACTGCTGAAAGACCATGCCCGCCTTCTGGCGGATCTCGCGGATGCTCCTGCGGTGCTGGGCGGCAGGTTCCCGGGCCTTGACCAGGATATTATCCACCTCGATGGTGCCGGCCGATGGCTCTTCCAGCCAGTTGATGCAGCGCAAGAAGGTACTCTTGCCTCCGCCCGAGGGTCCGATGACGACTACCACCTCGCCGGTGGCCACGTCCAGGTCAACGCCCTTGATGACGTGCAAGGCACCAAAGTATTTGTGCAGGCCGCGCACGCGGATGATGGGCGCTTCAGGATCCTGTTGTGTAGCGCTGATGATGTCGGACATCATTTACCTCCTTTCACTGCGGGCCATGTATTCCTCGAGCCGGCCCTGGAGCAGTTGGAATATCACCGTCAAGATCCAGTAAAAGGCCGCGGCGATGATAAAGGTCTCCATCCCGCGAAAGTACTGGCGCCCGACCTTGCTCGCCGCCCACGTGAGCTCCTGGACGGCCATCACCGAGACTAGCGACGAGTCCTTCATCATGGCGATGAACTCGTTGCCGATAGGCGGGATGACGATGCGGAAGGCCTGGGGCAGGATGATGCGCCGGAAGGTCTGCCCGCTCGACATGCCCAGGGCCTGGGCAGCCTCGCGCTGTCCGAGGCTCACCGCCTGGATACCCGCCCGAAAGATCTCGGTCATGTAGGCGCCATAGTTGACTCCAAGCGCCAGGATACCGGCAAGTTGGGCATCGAGGACGATATCGAGCCGGGGCAGGCCCAGGTACCAGATATAGATCTGCACCAGCAACGGGGTGCCACGGATCAGCGAGATATAAAAGCCCGAAGCGGCGTTGGCGACGGCGCTCTTTGACAACCTCCCCAGGGCGCCCAGCAGGGCCAGCACCATGGCCAGGATGATGGAGAAGAACGAGACTTTGAAGGTGATCCACGAGCCTTTCATGATAAAGTCGAGCCAGTGCCCCATGAAGGCAATGTCGAGGTCGAACCGCCTCAGCACCGAATAGAGGATCACCAGCAGCGCGATCCACACTGCGGCGCTGTTGATCCCAAAACGCGTCCTAAGGGTGCGCTGGCTAATCGTGATCTTTTCCGAGAGAGAGGCCTCCTGGGGCGCCTCGAAAAAGACGGCCACCCGCTCTCGCGTGAGAACAACCATGATCACGATGTACCATGCCAGTAGCAGGAGCAAGGGCCAGGAAATCAGGAGGCGGACCCAGTGCCGGTAGATGTTGAAAACACTGGCAGCCTCCGGGGCGGCTAGTGGAAGAACACCCCGCCATATAAGGATCGGAAAGGCGATGCTCAGCACCAATGCGACTGTCCAGACGAGCATAATCCTTTCTATCCGCAGCTTTTCGGTTCTGAGCCAGCCCTTCACATAGGCATAGAAGGGAACGATCAAAGTCAGCACCCCTTGCAAGGTGCCCTCTTGCCGGAAAGTACCAATGACCACGATCGCGTAGCACGCCAAGTACTCGGCGAGCGCCAGGCAGATCAGGCCGACGACTCGCGGCGAATAGAGCAGCCACTTAAGAGCGGCGAATAGCGAAGTGAGAGCAGGGAAGAGATAGAGATCCATCAAGGGCAGGCCCAGCACCACGATGGGGCCCAACAGAAAAACGGTCAGGACCAGCAGGTGTGCCCACAGTCGCTTCCGCTGCAAGCCCCAGAGCGCGAGCAGGGCCGCCAGCCCGCTGACCAACATCCAGATCGCAGAGGTCCGGCCCCACGCAGACTGCAACCCGGAACGGGACCATTCGAGGTGGACGAGGTACTGATTCGCGGTCGACCACAGGCGCAGGGTCCCGTCATCGGAAACGGTGAGGATAGTGTCCTCCCAGGGTCCAAAGGCCACGTCATTGATGTCGCTGAGATGCCCTTGAAAGATGGCTGTGCTCTTGCCCCCCACCGCGCGCAGGGTTCGGGCTTTGTAGTCCTTCCCGCCTGAGAGGAGGAAATCGCCATCCTCGTGGAACTGCACCGTCGATACAGCCGCCCAGTGCCCGGCGGAGGTCCAGTCCGCCTCGCCCGTCTCCAGATTCCAAAAGACAACGTTGGTGTCGGCGCCGCCGGTAGCCAGCAGCGCATTGTCGGCGCTAAAGCCCAGGGCCGTCACGTCTTTGCGGTGGCCCAGCCAATTCTCGTCCGCGTCGTCGCAGTCCTCCGGCGTCGGCACTGCCGCCTCGCACACCTCCTGCGTCATTAGCGTGGGATCGCATACATCCGGCGTCTGCAGCACCGCGTCGCACTCTTCCTCCGTCAACTCTGCGGTGTCACAGTCCTCCTGCGTCAGCAGCACCTCGGCGCTGCACGCGGACACCAGCTCCCGCACCAGCTCGCCGGTCTGCGCGTCCCACACCCGTGCATCCATCCCCTCGCCGCTGGCGACCAGCGTACCGTCGTCGCTGATGGTCAGCCCTATCCAGGGATCGTCACCTGGGCCGATGGCCTGTATCTCTTGCCCCGTCGCCAGGTCCCAGACGCGGATGGTGCCATCCTCCCCCAGCGTCGCCAGTTTCTGGGTGCTGGCATCCAGGGCGGCGTCGACCCACGGGCCGGTCCCCAGCTCAGACTCCTGAGCAGCAGACCAGTTGGAGACGTGCCACACCTGGACCTCGCCCTCGCTGCTCACGCCGACGAGCGAGGCGCCGTCCGGAGCGAAGCGAACCTCCAGCGCCGACCCGCTCAGGCCTGACAGCGTGTGCTGCGTCCAGGGCTCTGTCTCTTCAATATCAAAGTCCTTGCCCACCTGGGTGTTGATCTGCTCAGGTACCTCCCAGACCCGCACCAACCCGTCTGCGGCGCCCGTCGCGGCGAGCCTGCCATCAGGAGAGAGGTCCAGGCTAAGGATCTCGCTGACGGTAGCCAGGCGCACCGGACCGCCCAGGAAGTGCTGAATGGCATACAACAGACTTACGATGGCAGTGATGGCCAGGAGGACCAGCAAGATCTGCACTGCCCTGGGTAGGCCCTGTACTTTCTTATTGGGCAATTCCATTCTCCTCACTCCTTGTCAAACACGGCGTCAATTGGCTTCAGAAACCGAATTCTTCCCCCTGGAGAGCTTGGCTCACAACCGTTGCAATGAGCCCGAACATTCACCGCCGTCCTACACTCTCAAGTGGCAGGCGACCAGATGGTCGCTGCCTACAGCGAGTAGCTGCGGTTCCTCCCGGCTGCAGATCTCCTCGACGATCGGGCATCGCGGGTGACAGCGGCACCCGCTCGGCGGATTGATCGGGTTGGGGATCTCGCCGCGGGGCATGGGTGTAGTGCGGCGGAAGCGCGGGTCAGGCACCGGCACCGCGGCCAGAAGCGCCTCGGTGTACGGATGCCGCGTCTGGCGGTACACCTCCTCCAGCGGACCCACTTCGACGATCCGGCCCAGGTACATGATGGCGATCCGATCGCAGATATAGCGCGCGGTCGCGAGATCGTGGGTGATAAAGACGTAGGTCAGATTGAGCGCATCCTTGAGCTTGTTCATCAACTCCAGAAGCAGCACGCGGACCGACACGTCGGCCATGGCGATCGGCTCGTCGGCGATGACCAGCTCGGGCTGCAAGACGAGGGCGCGCGCCAGCACGATCCGCTGCCGCTGCCCGCCCGAGACCTGGTGGGGATATTTGCGATAGATCGCGTCCGCCGGCGTCAGCCCCACCTTCTCCATCATGTCCAGCACCATCGCTCGCTTCTGCCGCTCGTTTGCCACGTGATGGATCTTGAGACTGTGGCCGATCGAGTTGCCGATGCGCATGCGCGGGTTGAGAGAGGCATAAGGATCCTGAAAGACAAACTGCATCCGGTGGCGCTCTCTGCGCATCTCGGCTCCGCTCAGGGCAGTCAGATCCTTCCCGTCAAAGAGAACCGTTCCCGCCGTCGGCTCGATGAGGCGGATCAACAGGCGGCCGGTGGTGGTCTTGCCGCTGCCGCTTTCCCCGGCCAGGCCAAAGACCTCGCCACGCCGGATGCTCAGGTCCACGCCATCGACGGCCCGCACGAATTCCTTGCTGCGGGTCAGCAGGTTCTCGACAAAGCCCTTCTGGACCGGGAACCACTTTTTCAGGCCGCGGGCCTCTACCAGGTAATCGCCGTTTGTCTCTGTCTGTTCCGTCATCATATCAAACTAGTCGCCATACAGCCAACACATGGTCCAGCGCTTGGGTGACACCCGTCGATAGACCGGCTCCTCGGTGCGACAGCGATCCATGACCCGTGGACAGCGCGGGTGGAAGTGGCAGCCCGAGGGCGGGTGGATCAGGTCAGGCGGCGCGCCTGCCATCGTGCGCAGCTCCTCATCATCCAGCAGGATATTGGGCACCGAGGCCAGGAGCCCCTGGGTGTACGGATGCAAGGGATCATCAAAGAGAGCTTGCGCTGGCGCCACCTCCACCAGCTTGCCGGCATACATCACAGCCAATCGATCCGCAAGCTCCGCCACGATGCCCAGGTTGTGGGAGATGAGGATCAAGGTCATGTGATAGCCTTCCTTGAGATCCTTGAGCAGGTCCAGGATCTGGGCTTCGACAATGACGTCCAGGGAGGTGGTGGGCTCGTCGGCGATGATCAGTTGGGAGCTGAGGATGAGGGCCAGGCCGATCATCACCCGCTGGCGCATGCCCCCCGAGAGCTGGTGCGGATAGTCGCTCAGCCGCTCGCTCTGGATGCCCAGGTGATCGAACATGGTGCGGGCCATGTTCCGCGCCTCCGCCTTGGAGACCCCATCCATGTGGGTGCGGATCGTCTCGATAAAGTGATTGTCGATGCGCTGCAACGGATCGAGGGAGGTCATGGGATCCTGAAAGATCATCGAGATGCGGTTGCCCCGGATCTTGGCCATCTCTTTTTGATCTTTGGCCATCAGGTCCTCGCCATCAAAGAGGATCTGCCCGCCGGCAATCTCGCCGGGCTCCGAGACCAACCGCAGGATGGCTCGACCCAGGGTGGACTTGCCGCAGGCCGACTCGCCCACGAGGCCCAGCGTCTCCCCCTCGTACACGGTGAGATCGACGTGATCCACGCCTTTGATCGTCCCGGTGCGGACGCCATACACAACCTGGAGATCCTTGATCTCGAGGATCTTGTGCTTTTCTTCCATATCGTACCGGTCGGTCACCTCTAGTTCTCTGTGAGCCTGGGGTTCAGGATCTCGTTGAGTCCTTCGCCCAGCATGCTGAACCCCAGAGTCAGCAAAGCGATCATCATCCCCGGGAAGGTGATGATCCACCAATATCCACTGGGCACGAAACGCTTGCCCGCCGACAGGTCAAACCCCCAGTCGGGCGTCGGAGGCGGAAGGCCCAGGCCCAGGAAGCTGAGCCCCGCCTCGGTCAGGATCGAGTCAGCTACATTCACCGAAAAGATGACCACGATCGATGGGATGACGTTGGGAAAGACGTACAGTAGCAGGATGGTCGCCGCCTTGGCACCCAGGCTTCGCGCAGCCTCGACGTATACTTCCTCCTTGATCGACAGCACCTTGCTGCGCACCAGACGAAAGTAGACCGGGACATAGATCACGGCGATGGCCAGGGCGATGTTCAGCAGGCCCGGTCCCAGCAGGGCCGCCATGGCAATGGCCAGGATCAGCCCGGGGAACGAGTAGACACTGTCCATCACCAGCGAGAGCACGCGGTCGGGCATCCCCCCGAAAAAGCCCGACAAAAGCCCCAACGGGATGCCCACCGCCGCCGACATTAGGGCTGCCAGGATGGCGATGCCCAGCACAGTCCTGGCACCGTGGACGATGCGGCTGAGGACGTCGCGTCCATAGTTGTCGGTCCCCAACACAAAACGATCGCCAAAGGACTCGCCCACCACCTTGACGGCGAGGCCCTGGTTCCGGACCTGCTCTTCGTACTTGGGGTCCTTGGCGTCGGTCACCAACGCATCGATCTCCCCCGCTCCCAATGCCTCAACGGCTGGACGGATCGACCTGTACTTTTCGTAGGCGAGCTCCAGCTTGTCAAGCTCCCTGCCCGCCTGGGAGTTGGTCACAATGCCCAGGGTGACATCGCCGAGGTCTGCCAGGCCCTGGATCGAATCGTTCGTCTCCAGCACCACGATCGACTGCCGGGCGCCGGGCCGGTTGAATGGCGCGCCGACGAACTTGATCGGGTCGTAGGGCACCAGTTTGTCGGCAAAGATGGTCATGAGGATGATCGCCATCAGGAGCACGCCACCCAAGATAGTAATCCACCACTCTGCGCCATGCCACTTGGCATTATTCAGAAACCAGGTCACCGGGCTGAACCGGGGTCCAGGGACTAGCGGCGCTCCTGTGCTCCCGTTCACCTCTGAGGCGTCACTCATTCTCTATCCCCAAGCACTAGTACCGGATCCTGGGATCGATCCAGGCATAGATAATGTCCACAATAAGGCTCACGGCTGCCACAAGGACAGCGAAAAAGATGACCGAGCCCTGTATCGAGTTAAAGTCGCGATAGCCGATCCGCTCCCACATAAAGAGCCCCATTCCCGGCCAGGAGAAGGTCGTTTCGGTCAGCACAGCTCCGGCCAGGAGCGCGGCGAACTGGAGGCCCATCATGGTCAGGATGGGGATGAACGCGTTCTTGAGAGCGTGACCATAGACCACCGACCGCTCCTTGATCCCTCGCGCTCGGGACGCAGTGATGAAATCCTCTTGCAAGGTATCCAGCATATTCGAGCGCGTCAGCCGAATGAACACACCGGACAGGTAGAGACCCAGCGTCAGAGCCGGCAGGAAGAGGTAGCGCAGCGAGCTGACCAGGGCATCCTTGTTCAGGGTCAGGATGCTATCCAGGATGTAGAGGCCGGTCACGCGATCAGGGGCCATTTCTGTGCCGGCGCGACCCGAGATGGGCAGGGGCAGGAAATCACCAAAGACCGGGTACAGGACCTCCTGGCCGAACCGTGAGCTCTCGTACCAGTTCCCCAGGTACACCCCCAGATACAACTGGAACATCAAACCCAACCAAAAGACAGGCACGGCATAGATCACGATGCTAAAGATCCGCGCAGTATAGTCGATCGGTTTGCGGCGTTTGTGAGCAGCGATGGCGCCCAGCGGCACGCCGATGACCATGGTCACCGTCAGGGAGGCGATGGCCAGCTCCAACGTGGCGGGGAACTTAAGCTTTAGATCCTCGATGACAGGCCGGCCGCGCGTGGGGGCCATCGACTCGCCCAGATCGAAGCGCAGGAGGTTAAAGAGGTAGTTGAAATACTGGCTGTCAAAGGGCCTGTACTTGATGTCGAATTGATCGGCCGCGGCCCAACCCACCATACCGCCGTCGGGCACGTTCACCTTGATCCAAGGCCGGCTGTCAAAGCGATTCAATCCTCCTCCCGTCCCCAGCCAGAGCGTGCCGGTGGTATCCTGCCAGACCGCGCGCACGTCGTCGCTGGCCAGGCCGCCGGCGGAGGTGTAGGAGGTCCATGCCCCTCCGTCGAAGGCGCTGGCGCCGTCCTGGGTGCCTACCCACAGCAAGCCGGTGCCGTCTCGATAGATGGTGTTGATCCGGTGACTGACCAGGCCGTCGTCGGTGGTGTAGGTAGTCCAGGCTTCCCCGTCAAACCGGCCCAACCCGCCATCGGTCCCGGCCCAGAGCGTCCCGTCGTCGTCCACCCACAGGGCTAGCACCTGGTTGCCGGGCAGGCCGTCAGCGGCCGTGAAGGTGGTCCAGGTGTCATCCTCCAGGCGGCTCAGCCCGGCCTCGGTGCCGAACCAGAAGGTGCTCCGCCCATCGCCAGAGATGGCGCACACCTCCTGTCCGGCGAGCCCGTCGGCGGGCGTGACCGCCGTCCAGGTTTCTCCGTCATAGACTGCCGCACCCTGGTTCGTGCCGACCCACACCGGCCTGGAGCCCTTGCCCCAGACAGCGCAGACAGTGTCGCTGGGCAAGCCATCGGCCGTCGTGAATGATTCCCATCGGTTGCTGCGCAGGTGAAGCACGCCCGAGCCACGTGTGCCGAACCATAGATCGGCGGGCCGGCCGCTCCAGACGCTCTGGATATAGGTCCCGGAAGCCTCTTCGAACGACTCCCAGCCCACGGCAGAGCTGAGGCGACTGACTCCCTCGTCCGTGCCGAACCAAAGCAGGCCCGACGCTTCACCCCAGATGACATTGACTTCCGTCCCATCTGGCGCATCAGGCGGGGTAAAGCTGGCCCAGGTCTCTGTTCCAGGCAGGACATCCTCCTCCACCACCGTCATCTCGGTGTTGACCTGCCTCATCCAATCCATCTGATCGGGGGAGACCCAGCCAAGCCAGCCCTCAGGCACGACCACCTGCAGCCAGTCCCCTTCCTCGCTCTTATCGCGGCGGCTGACGGACATGACGAGGTCCTTCTCGACCAACAGCGCCTTGGCACCCTCCGGGCCAAGAGCCGTCTGCAAGAACAGACCATCGGGCCGGACCGTGGTCGTGCTTCCGTCGAAATTGAGGAAGAGAGGTCTGTCCAGGCCCAGGTTGTGCTTGAGCTGATCCTTGTACTCCTGGGGGACGCCAGGGCGAAGCATGGCCTCGACAGGGTCGCCAGGCATGATGCGGACGATAAAAAAGACCAGGGTAACCAGGATGAACAGCATGGGGATGGTGAGCAGTATCCTGGTTATGATGTAGACGCGCAATGTCTTCATACTGCCGTCTTTCGAAAGACCTTATTGAAGATTGTAGGGAAAGCAGGGGTTTTGACGGAGGAGGACCTCCGCCAAAACCCCTCGTTACGCTAGTACACTAGGCTACGACCCTATTCCTTGTAGAGCAGGAAGTAGTGGAAGAGCATGTTCGGATCAAGGACGATGCCCCCCACACCCGGCTGGGCAACGACCAGCAGCGAACCCTGCGTGAGCGGGATGGTCGGCGGATCGGTGAACCACAGACGCTGCGCGTCCTCGTAGAGCGCCTTCCGCTCGTCGCTGTTGACCGGGGTCATAGTCTGACCCTGCTCGAGCAGGGCATCCATCTCGTCGTTGGCGTAGAAGATGCCCATGTCGTCAGCCGCATCCGAGTGCCCCCACGACCAGGTGTAGTTGTCGGGGTCGAGGTAGTCGGGGTACCAGCCCAGCAGGAATACGGGCATCGAGCCCGCGTTCTGGTATTCCTTGTAGGTGGCCCACTCGGTGTTCTGCAGGTTGACCTCGACCAGGCCGGTCTCCTCCAGGTTGTCCTTGAGGATGGTGGCTACGTCGGCCTCGGTGGGGCCATAGTGCGTCGGCGTCCACCAGAGGTCCATGACCAACTTGTTGTCCGCGCTATAGCCGGCTGCCTCGAGCAGGGCCTGGGCCTCGGCCAGATCCCGCTCGGGGAAGGCATCGATGTGCGACCACATGCCCATCGGCACCATGCTGTACAGATTCGCGTGCGTCCCCTGGTACGCGGTGGTGATCAGGGCGTCGCGGTCCACGGCATAGGCAACCGCCTGGCGCACGCCAGCCTGGTCAAAGGGCGGCGTGGTGACGTTGAAGCAGATGTAGCGAATGTAGGCGCCGGGACCCTCGATCACCTGCAGCTCGCCTGCGGCTTCCAGGTCGGCATAGTCGGTGGGGTTCAGCGTCTTGCCAGCCACATCGATCTCGCCGGTCTCCACGGCCAACCGCATGGTGGTCGGATCGGCATAGTACTTGACGATGATCTTGGGGGTCGCGGGCGCGGGGCCAGGATAGCCATCATAGGCCTCCAGCACCAGCTCTACGTCCCGCTCCCACTTGGTGATCATATAGGGCCCAAGGCCACCGCACATGCTGTCGGCGTCAAACTCCTCTTCGGAGTAGCAGGTGGGGCTGATGGGCGAGTAGGGCTGCGTGGCGACCAGCAACGGGAAGTAGGAGACGGCTGCCGGCAGTATGTACTTGACGGTGTACTCGTCCACCACCTCGACGTCCTCCACAAAGGAGGTCACCAGCCAGTTGGGGTCACCTTCCAGACGAACAACGCGGTCATAGGACCACTTGACAGCGTCGGCGTTGAACGGGGTACCGTCGGGGAAGCTGGCGCCTTCCACCAGCGTGAAGGTGTATTCCAGCCCGTCATCGCTGACCTCATACCCCGTTGCCAGACCCGGTTCCAGGTCGGTGGTGCCGGGCACATAGTGCAGCAGGGTGTCCATGGTGTTGTGGTGGATCTCCCAGGTGTGAAAGTCGTAGCTGTCAGCCGGGTCAAGGACCGTCACCTTGTCGGTGGTGCCGATGATCAACACGTCCGCACGCGCTGGGGCCTCTTCTCCAGGCTCGACGATGGTGGTGATGTCCACACCGTACCACTTGAGTGACAGTTCGGTCAGCGTGCCGTCGGCATGCATCTCGGCCAGGATCTCGTTCAGCTTGGCGACCAGCTTGTCTGAGGGCCCGCGCGACTTGTCCAGGGCAAAGACCAAGGGCTCGTAGAAGGCGGGGGTGCCCACGTACTTGAGCGGGAGGCCTTCCTCGATAGCACCCTGGAGCGTCGGCTGGGCCGACATGACCGCGTCTAGCCGCGCCCCGTCACCCAGCGCCAGGTCCTGGATCGCCTCCTGGTCGGTAGAGTAGGCCACCACGTCGATGCCCGGCGGCGGATCGTATACGATCTCCCCGCCCAGCATGGAGAGGATACCGTTCAGATAGTCCTCATACGTTGTGGCTGTGCCCAGGCCGAGCTTCTTTCCGCTCAGGTCGGCCGGGCTGGTGATGGTGGTGTTGTCCTTGTGGACGGCAAAGGAAGCTGGTGTGTAGTAGTAGGGCTCGGTGAACCACAGCACCTCCGAGCGCTGCTCGGTGGGCGTCATGGAGCCGATGCTGATATCCCAGCGCCCGCCCCAGTTACCGCCGGTGATCATGTCCCAGTCGGGCGTCTCGAAGGCAATCTCCACCCCCAGCCGGTCGGCGACCTCCTTGGCGACGTCGACGTCAAAGCCGTCCAGGTCGCCCTGGTCGTTCAGGAAACTCTGCGGCGCATAGTTGGGGTCTGTGGAGACTCTGAGCGTGCCAGCCTCCATGACCAGATCCAGGAGGTCCTGCTCAGGCACCGGTGTGGGCTCCTCGGGCTCCTCGGTTTCCACTGCCACGGGCTCGGTTTCCACTGCCACGGGCTCGGTCTCCACTGGCTCGACTTCGGTCGGCTCTGGGGTACCGCACGCCGCGAGCATCGATCCCAGCAGAACCAGGATCAGCAGCAACGATAGTAGTGTACGCTTATCGGACATTTAGTTCTCCTCCTTCAGTTTGTTGAACAGGTTGCATGACATGTTGCCTACTTGCTAACTCTTGTGTTTCTTGCTTTCTCACCCCCCTTCAGGCCAGATCTTGTATGTACACAATCGTAAAATCAGGCGCCGCATGCTCGCGGCGGGTCAACGGGCCTCGGCCATGCGGCACGAGGCATCCCCGGTGTCATCCGGGGGACGGAATCCAGTATAGCAAAGGAATCCCAATCTGTCAAGCGGCCCGCGATGTTCACAGCCAGGAGCCAGGCGCCTGCACCCGCCACGAACTGGACTGTGACACGACACTTCTGACCAATACCCTCTGTATATAACGCGCCGCTGGCCTGGATCTGTTCACCTGCTGCGCCTCACGGACCTGGTGCCCCGCCTGAGAGGATGGGTTGGCAGTGCTGCATGGAGCCACCTGCTTGCGCTGTTGCACCCTTGCGGTGCCTCGCTCTCGCGTTTGACAGAAGAGGCCTTCCAGTGTATACTATGGTGGTCAACGCATCTGCGCCGCGACCAGGTTCCCACCAGGGATCCGTGCAGCAATTTGGCGAACTCGCTACACCGCGACTCTGAACCCACGCAGGCTGACTTCGTAGAGGTACTCTTTCCGTCGTTTGGTCAAAGGAGGTGAACCATGATGA
>JBFFCR010000038.1:0-15366 GCA_041559855.1 Anaerolineae bacterium
AATCGTGAGCCATCAACACCCCCACGCCCCAGCCCACATTCGCAATTCTGAATGTCATCCTACGTTCCTCCTCGACTCACAGAAGCCGCCCGACGGAGCTGAGCTCGGCTGCCTCAAGGTCTGCCCCATCCGCACCGGCAAAGCCTACGTCAACTGGGCCGCCTGCGCGATGAGCTTCTGAATCTCCAGCGGCTCGCCTTTCGCCGGTTCGCGCTGCAGGGAGATGGCATCCTGTGGGCAATGGGCGACGCACACGCCACAGCCCATGCAGGAGGCAGCATCGATTACTGCGAATCCATTATCCACCGAAATGGCAGCGAACTGGCAGTGATCGGCGCAGGTTCCGCAGTCGGCGCACAGATCCGGATCGACCCGGGCGAGGTAGCCCGATGAGGCCAGCATGGGCGTGCCGTGCTGGTGGGCCTGCATCGCACCGCAGCAGCACGAACAGCAATTGCAGATGGCGTAGAACCGGCCGAGCATGGCGTCTTTGAAGAATGCATGGCTGACGTGGCCCCTCTCCTGCTCTGCGCGAAGGATCTCTGCCGCTTCGCTCTGGCTGATCCAGCGGGACCGCTGCGGGTGGTGTTCGAGCACAAAGCTGGCGAACGGTTCGCCGACGATGAGGCAGACGTCGAGGGGCAAACAGGGGTCCGGCCTGGCGGCACGGCAGGGGCATTCCAGGGCGACAATGTGGTCCGGATGCTTGAGCACGATGTCTCGGGCCACCTGGTAGGGAATGATCTGCTCTATGTCGCCCAGGTCCACGTCCTCCGCCACGGTGACGAGCTGAGTCGCGGCTTCCAGAGGTACGACCTTCCCATGATAGCCATCTGCAAAGGTGAGGTGGTCGGGGTCGTTTTTCCCTTTGGGAAGCAGCCGGCCCACCAGGCGGACTGGAGGCCCGAAAACGCGGGCCAGCGGGTGCTCGCCGGTGCCGATGCCGATGTAGAGGTAGGGCCACCGTGCATAGACATAACCATGTATCCACTTGATAAAGGAATAGTGAGGTAACCGGCGGGCTTCTCGACGAAAGGCCCGGGTGGAGGGTCGGACCAGGATGGGTCTTTGTCTGCGTTGCATGCTCGATGTACTCCCTTCCTGTTACTTTGTTGTAGCTTTAGCTATTCCCCCTGACGGGGCACGGCGTACCCCATCCGCTGCAGCTCCTTCTCGCTCTGTCGCCACTTTTTCCGGACCTTGACCCATAGCTCCAGGTACACGCGAGTGCCGACCAGTTCCTCGATCTGCTGCCGCGCGTCCTTGCCGATGCGCTTGATCATCTGCCCCCCTTGACCGAGGACTATCGCCTTCTGCGTGTCGCGCTCGACAAAGATGGTGGCGCCTATGTAGGTCATGTCCTCGCTGCGAGCCTTGAACTGGTCCACAATCACTGCCACGGAGTAGGGTATCTCCTGGCGGACGTGGCGCAGCACCTGCTCGCGGACCAACTCGGCGGCTATGAAACGTGTCTGCTGGTCGGTGATCTGTTCCTCGGGGAAGTAGCGCGGTCCCAGGGGTAGCTGCTCGATGGTCCGCGCCAGCAGCGCATCCAGATTGTCACCACGTAGCGCGGACACGGCGACCCAGTCATTGAAGGGACCGAGATCCTGGTAGGCCGCCGCCCGGCCGGCCACCTGCTCTGTGGCCAGGAGGTCGGCCTTGTTCAGGACGAGCAGAACCGGCACAGGGCCCCGTTGCTTGAGGATCTCGGCGATCTGTCTGTCCTCGCCGCCTGGCGGGCGCGAGGCATCCACCAGAAAGAGCACGAGGTCAGCATCTGGGATGGCCCTGATGGCGGTCTCGACCATATACTCCCCCAGTTTGTGCAGGGGGCGGTGGATGCCGGGCGTGTCGACGAAAATGATCTGCGCGTCGGCCGGGTCGCCGCCTTTATGCGTCAGCGTGAGAATGCCTAGCAAGCGATCGCGGGTTGTCTGCGGCTTGGGCGAGACGATGGCGACCTTTTGGCCCAGGTAGGCGTTCATGAGGGTTGATTTTCCCACGTTCGGCTTGCCGACCACCGCGACGAAACCGGATCGGTGACTAGCGGGAAGCTCCTCGGACACAAGAAGGTCAGTGAACTCGTTTTCGCTCATGCACTCTCCGCGTCAGCTGGTATCCTGCAAGCACAGTCTGCCAGCGGGCATTCACCACGTCGGACGCGACCTTTAGCTTGCCAGGACCTTGAAAGGATTAAAGTCGGTGTCGACATCGTACACATCTTCGTTTTCAGTCCGCTTCAGGTAGTTGGTAATCCGGTAGGTTGCAGGTGTCATGATCGCTTCCAGGCCAACCTTAAAGACATAGTTGGAGACAACGATGCTCCAGAAGAGGGACCAGGTCATGGTGCCGGCAAAGGCGATGGTAACAAAGAGAAGCGTGTCTACGCCTTCGCCTATGAGTGTACTCCCTATGGTTCGAGTCCACAGCCAGCGACCTTGGGTCATTATCTTCATTTTGGCCAGGGTGTAGGAATTGCTGAACTCGCCTGCAAAGTAGGCCACAAGCGAGCCGAGGACGATGCGGGGCGTCGTGCCCAAGATGGCTCCATATGCCTCCTGGTTCTCCCATCCTTCGGCTGGCGGTAAGGCGCCCACCAGTGCAAGGGTGCCAGCCATCAAGCCTGCACAGGCGAACCCCGCCCAAATCACGCGACGGCTGCGGCGGTATCCATACACCTCCGTCAAGATGTCGCCAAAGATATAGCTAATGGGAAAGAGCAGTGTCCCGCCGTCAAAGGTGAAAGGACCCAGCCTTAGAATTTTGCTGGAGGCAATGTTGCTTATTAGCAATACCGCCACAAAGAGAGCCATGATGAGGTCAAAGTACTTGTAGCCGAACTCTCTGGGCTTGCCCATCTCGCTCTCCAAGCTTCAATCACTTCGCAAGGTGACTAACAGAGCCATGATACCCGATCTGCCAGCCCTCGTCAAGCCGGAGAAAACGCAAACGCAGATGGCGAGTCCACGAGCATGGGGAGCGCACGGGCAATCTCAGATACTGGGCAGCTCGTCCGCCTGTGCATTCTGGTCCCGAGCAAACGAAAGCACCCTTGGACCATTCCCTGCGATCAAAGGGGCACGGACCTGCTCTGAACCGACATGCTACGGCTTGTTGCAGACGAGTTCAGGATGGTGTCGCCTGCGCTTCAGAGGGGCTTTGCTCGCTGCGACTGACCGGCAGGTGCAGGATCATGACCGTGCCTTCGCCTGGTTTGCTGGAAACGCTGATCCTGCCACCGTGCTGGGTAACGATCCGCTGGCAGATGGCCAGACCAAGGCCAGTTCCACGGTCTTCTTTCGTCGTAAAGTACGGCTCAAAGATGCGTTGCTGATCCTCTTCTCTGATACCCACTCCGGTGTCTGCGAAACGGATGTGCACAGTAGTGTCGCTTGAATAGGTCTCGACGGCCAATCGCCCGCCTCCCGGCATGGCGTCGCGGGCATTCAGGATGACGTTGAGAAACACTTGCTCGAGCTGGCGGCTATCTCCAGTCACAGCCGGAAGTTGGTCCGCCAGGCAGTCCTGGACCTCGATCTGGCAGTGCATCATCTCCTTGCTCACCAGCTTCAGAACGTTGTCCAGTGTGTGGTTAACGTTAATCGGCGTCCACTGACCGCCCGCAGGTCGGGAGAAGTCGCGAAGCTGTCCAGCCAGCCTTGCGATGCTGTCCAGCGCATTCCGCATCGGAGCCAAAAAGTCGGCAAAGGGGGAATCAGGCGGGAGCTTGCTACCCATATGTTCTACATAGGCCTGCAGGATATGCAGCGGGTTGTTGATCTCGTGTGCGACACCCGCTGATAGCTCTCCGAGCGCAGCCAGCTTCTCGGCCTGTACCAGTTGAGCTTGTGTCTCCCGTAGCTCCCGTGTGCGTTCCTCAACACGCTCTGCCAGATCCTCGGCCAGATGCTCCAGCTCCTTGTGCAGCTGTGCCTTTTCGATGGCCAGGGATGCTTGATAGGCGATCGTTCGCATCCAGCCCATGTGTTGTGCTTCGAAATGACCGGTGTCGCCATGATCGATCGTGATCACGCCAAGAACTCGCTGGCTGGTCATCAAGGGTACGCCCAAAGCTGAGCCCGGGGGATCCGGATCATGAGGCAGAGTGAGCCATCTGGGATCTTGCCGAGTGTCCGAAATGACGATCCCCTCTTGGTTGCGCACGACCCATCCGGCGAGGCCATCCGAGAGCACCTTTGAGATGACATGGTCCGCCTCTTCGCCGGCGAAATCGCGCTGCAGTACCCTGGGTGCAGGGGAATCCTTGTCCGGCAGCAAGAAGATGCTCCCGCGACGTGCCTGGGTCGCCGAGATGGACAACTCGAGCACGCGGGAGAGGACCCACTCCAGGTCCAGGCTCGTCGCCAGTTGGTCACTCGCGTCGTAGAGCGTCTGCAAGAGCTCCTGACCTTGTTGAAGCTGCATGTGGATCCGGGCGTCCTCAATCGCCCTGCCAATCTGCGTGCCGATATCGTCCCACAAGCTCAGAGCTGTGGTCTCGACCTCGAATCCCGCGGGGCAGAATATGCAGAGCGCGCCAACCGCAATGTTCTGGCGCGTCTTGAGTGGTGCGACCAGGCGCCCACACATCTCATCTGTTGGCAAACTGGGATGGCAGGCGGGTCCGGGACACTGGGGCTCAAAGACGGGCATGCGTGACTCCATTGCCCTGCTGCAAGGGCAGTTGCGCACAAAGAGCCGGCGCGGTCCACCTTCTTTCCATACACCTTGTTGGGCGGCAACCGCGAGTCCAGGAGCCTGCTGCTCCTGCAGCAGCACCATTCCTGCAAACCCCGGTCCCAAAGACCGAAGGACAGTGCGAAGCGTCAGCCGGAGGACGTGGTCCAGTTCCGGAGAGCTGTTGACGACCGACATGATCGTCCGAAACAGGGCCAAGTCCTGTCGGTACTGGCTTGCCGTGCCAAGTGGGGCGGTGTCTGGGGGTTTGCGTTGCTGGTTCACTGTTGCGCATCTCCCGCGAGCTCCCAGGCCCGCAGCCTAGCGAATTCGATCTGGAACTCCTGTCTCAGTGCCGACTTGGTCAAGTCCAGCATGAAGCTTGCTTCGAGCGCGTTCAGGCTGAGGCGCTCAAGGTCTTCGGCGTCAAAGCCCAGGTGCTCAACCACGGCCTCGTACTCGCCTGTCAGGTTGGTGTTGAACATGGGCGGATCATCCGAGTTCAGGGTGACATACACGCCATGATCCCACAACCAGCGGATTGGGTGCTCCTCGAGCGAGGGGTAGACGCCGAGGCACAGGTTGCTCGTAGGGCATACTTCCAGCGGAATCTGGTGCTCTCGCAGATGTCTGATCAGCCCAGGGTCCTCGACGCTCCGGACGCCATGGCCGATTCTCTCTGCCCCCAGCTGCCGGATGGCTCCCCACACGCTCTCGGGGCCGCATGTCTCTCCAGCATGGGGCACGCTATGGAGCCCAGCCCGACGCGCGACAGCATATGCATCGGCAAACCATTCTGGGGGATGGCCGTCTTCTGTGCCGCCCAGGCCAAAGCCGATCACACTACCGTCCCTGACACCGCTGGCCCATTCGGCCACCTGGTGGCGGCTTGCGGGGTCGTCTCGGACAATGTCAAGTACCCATCGATACATCACGTTGTATTCCTGCTCCGCCCGGTTTCTGCCCGCGTTCAACGCTGCCAGAATGTCGTTGAAGGGCAGGCCCGTGTTCGTCACGTTAGTGTGCGGCGTGAAGGTGACTTCGGCGTAGCGGATGTTCTGCCGGGCCATCTCGGCGCCAAACTCGAAGGCGATGAGCTCAAAGTCGTCCAGGGTTCGAAGGCAACCCGAGATGGCAAAGTATACCCGTAGAAAGTGCTCAAAGTCGGTGAACCGGTAGAACTCTTTCAGGCCTTCGATATCAGCGGCAGGCAATGCAACGCCGTTGCGGTCTGCCAGGATCAGCAAGGTTGCCGGAGAAATACTGCCCTCAAGGTGGACGTGCAACTCCACCTTGGGCATCTCGCGGGCAAAGTCACTCAGGCTCATAGACTCCCTCTGAGGAAGCATAGGTCTCACGGCAACCGCTATCGGAAGAGGCCTGGTCGTTCATCTCTCCTTGCCCATGCGGACGGCTACCTGCGGCAGAAGGTCTCACCCAACATGGGAGCATCGGTTTAGTGCTGGCGGTCTCTTCTATATTGGAATTGTAACACAAGATGTGGCTCTTCGTCAAAACGGCAGATCTGGTTTACGGGCTGCCTGGATCACGGTCTGAGGCCTGACCATTCGGCGCTCAGAGAGGGATAGGCCTTCGCCAAAGAACTGCGCGCTTTGCCATCGATCGTCCGCGAGCAGTGGACAAATGGGAGGGGGTGTGGTACACTGCCGACTATGTCAACGATTCAGTGAACCCGGCAACCTGTCGCATTCGGTGAGATCATGATCCATCTGTCCTCACACAGTAGCTGAGTTGAGCATGACCGACTCGATGATCAACGTATCGATCGGCACAGCGGCCGTGCTCGGTTTGACTGAGGTGCCCATGGCAGCCGCGCCGACGACCGCGTACCTGATGCTGGGGGGCCGGTGTCTGATGGACTGCTCCTTTTGTGCACAGGCTCGCCACAGCCAGGCCAGCGCCCTGAACCTCTCGCGGGTCACCTGGCCCGAGTTCCGGTTGAAGGATGTGCTTGCCGAGTTGCCCGCTGCAGCCGCGCAGGGGTCAATAAGGCGCGCCTGCCTGCAGGTCACAGCCGCAGCCGGCGCTTTTGAGCAGGCTCTGGCGCTTGTGAGCGCGATCAAGATGGTGCCGGACCTGCCGCTCGACGTCGCCATCCTGCCGCGCAACATGGGGCAGGTGCGGCAGTTGCTGGATGCCGGCACCGATCACATTGGATTTGGCCTCGATGCAGCTTGCGAGCGGGTGTTCAGACAGGTGAAAGGAGGCGATTGGGCGCACAGCCTGCGGCTGATCGAGGAGACGGCTCGCTCCTTTCCTGGTCGTGGTGCCGTGCATCTAATCGTTGGGTTGGGCGAGACAGAACTGGAAATGGTCAGGCGGATTCAGTGGGTCAGCGACTGGGGCCTTGTGGTGGGTCTGTTTGCCTTCACGCCCGTACGCGGTACCCAACTGGCCAATAGTCCACCGCCTTGCCTGGCAGCTTATCGCCGTATGCAGGCTGCCCGCTGGCTAATCACCCACAATCTAGCGCGCCTTGAGGCGATGGTTTTTGATTCTAGTGAGTGCTTGGTGCAGCTCGGCAGGGGCGTGAAAGTCGACGCCGATGCCTTTCGCACCTCGGGCTGCCCTGACTGCAACCGCCCCTTTTACAATGAGCAGCCCAGCGGACCGCTTTTCAACTACCCGCGTCCGCTAACTGTGGACGAAGCGGCGCGGGCGATCCTTGAGATGGAGGTTGAAGAACAATGTTGACAGAGAATAAGGTTTCCTTCATTGGCAGCGGAGTCATGGCAGAGGCCATGATCAAAGGGCTGCTGCGCCAAGGGATGGTCGTGCCTCAAAACGTTACCGCCAGTGGGCCACGTCCGGAGCGCGGGCAGGAACTGTTTGACCGCTATGGCATACGCACGACGACCGACAACGCCGAAGCTGTCGTCGGGGCCGAGATCGTTGTTCTGTCGGTCAAGCCTCAGGTGCTCGGTTCGGTCTTGGAGGAGCTAGCGGGCAAGGTGGCGCCTGGTGCTCTGGTGCTCTCCATTGTGGCCGGGGCACAGACCGAGATGATCCAGCGCGTGCTTGGCGTCCTTGCTGTCGTGCGGGTGATGCCAAACACGCCGGCCCAGATTGGCCTGGGCATTTCGGTCTGGACGGCTACCGAGGCGACCTCTGAGGCCCAGCGGGGCCAGGCTCTGGCGATCCTGCAGGCTCTGGGTGAGGAAGTCGGCGTCGATGATGAGCGGTATCTGGACATGGCGACAGCCCTAAGCGGGACCGGTCCGGCGTACGTCTTTCTGCTCATGGAAGCCATGGTAGACGCAGGGGTGCACCTTGGCTTCTCGCGCCACGTGTCGGAGCGGCTGGTCATCGAAACGCTGCGCGGCAGTGTGGAGTATGCCCGGCAATCACCCAGGCATTTGGCAGCCCTGCGCAACCAGGTGACCTCGCCGGGAGGAACCTCGGCGGAGGCGCTCTACCATCTGGAGAAAGGCGGCCTGCGGACGGTTCTTTCGCGAGCCATCTGGGCGGCCTACCAGCGTTCGCGCACCCTTGGCAGCCAGGCCGATGGGAAGTAGGACGGACGACGACTACCCTCACGCCACCTGGCGTCTGATCATTGATGGTGAAGCCGACGGCGCCACCAATATGGCGGCTGACGAGGCCATCCTCAGCAGCGTGGTTGAGCGCGCCAGCTTGCCAACGCTTCGCTTCTATGCCTGGTCGCCGCCATGCCTGACTCTTGGGCGCAACCAGAAACTGGCAGAAGTCGATCGGGCTGCCTGCGACGCCCACGGTGTCGATGTCGTGCGGCGCGCAACCGGGGGGAGAGCTATCCTACACAGCGATGAGCTGACCTACTCCGTCTCATTGTCGAAGGCTGACCCGCGCGGCGATGGGGGAGTGGTCGACGTGTACCGCCGTCTGAGCGAGGGTCTGCTGGCAGGCTTGCAGCGACTGGGTGTGGGAGCGATCCAGACTCGCGGACGGCACGCACCTGGTGGCAAGCCGACAGCCGTCTGCTTTGAGACGCCTTCCGAATACGAGATCACGGTCGCCGGGCGAAAGCTGGTCGGCAGCGCCCAGTGGCGGGCGCTGGGCGGGGTGCTTCAGCACGGCAGTATTCCCCTTTGTGGGGATCTGGGCCGGATCGTAGACTATCTGGCGCTTTCAGATGACGAGCGAAAGGCCCAGCGCCATCGTCTGCGTCTCAAGGCTCTTACCATGGAAGATGCGATGGGCATTGCCCCTTCATTTGATACTGTCGCCGGGGCGTTGGCAGAGGGTTTCTCGGAGGCACTCAATCTGACCCTTGTGCCTGGCGAACTCGGCCCTGCAGAGCGCGTGCAGTTGGCGGAGAAACGGGAACGGGTGTACGCTAGCTCTAACTGGACCGCTCACCTCTGAACCCTTCGTACTTGTATCGGCATATTCATAAATATAATCAGAATTGACAAATCACACGACCTGTGCTAGAATAGGGCACTTTCAGCAAGAGGTGCTGCTCCGGCGCAAGCCTTGGTGTCAAGAGTAGGTGCTTTCGCAGGATGACCTGGGGTGGCTGTTCCAGCCCGGGCCCGGAAGCGTGCTAAATCCAGACGTTGCCGGCCGGACGCGCGGTTGCTGTCTACAGAAAGGATGTGTTGAATGCAGAGCACACGCCAGGAGATACTGGACATTCTAAAGGAAGACAAGCAGGCGACTGTTGAGGATCTGGCCCAGCGCCTCGAGCTGACGCCCATGACGATTCGCCATCATCTCAACATCTTGCAGGCCCAGAATCTGGTGGAGGCCGCGAAGGTGCGTCGTTCAAAGAAGGTGGGACGGCCCCGCTTGGTCTATGTCTTGACCGATGCCGCGGATGAGCTATTTCCGCAGAGCTATGGGGACTTGGCGCGTCATTTGGTGAGCGAAGTGAAGGAGACGATGGGACAGCAAGAGGCAGAGGCGGTCCTGCGGCGCGTGGCAGAGCGCGTCGCCAGCCAGGCGCCCCGCCCACCTGCAGGCCAGGGATTCGAGGAGCGTCTGAATCAGGCCATGGCCTTTTTGCATGAACAGGGGTTTCTCAGCCGTTGGGAGAAGGCTGGGGATGGATACATCATCCGCAATGTCAACTGCCCCTATCGGGAAGTAAGCCGGGAGCACGACGAAGTCTGCATCATGGATACCGAGATACTGACCAAGCTCCTGGGTGTGGCGCCGCAGCGCCTATCCAGCATGCGTGCCGGGGAACCTACCTGCAGTTTCCTGCTATTGCCCGAGGAATCGTGACGACCTAGTTGCAGAACCTGGCTGCACGTAGCGCTGTCAACGCGAGTCGTAAGGACCTTGTCCCCTGGGGACAGGGTCCTTTGTGGTTCTTCGGCACAGCATCCCTTCAGCGGCGCTCCGTGACTCGATAGTTCGGGCCGGAGCAACGCAGGGCGATGCCCATGTCCAGCCCATGCAGGGCCACAGCCTGGTGAAAAGTAGTGGGCGCGTGCGCAAACCGCGAGCCCGGCCTAGGCCGAGCAGGATGGAGGTTCCCGTAGCTTCGGACTTCCATTCCTTTCGCTGGTCCTGGTGGAAGCCCTGGAGTAAAAGGGTTCTTTCAAAGTCCCGGAAAGCCCAGCAACGCTCGCCAGGGATCGCCAGAGCGCGAGCATTGGGCGGCGGATTGCCAAATCCGCCGCGAGCAACCGCGGGCACCCAGCGACTTTGACGCGGCCCTACTGGGGCAACGGAATCTTGTTGACAGCCGTTCGGTGATGCGGTACAATGATTTTGTGGAGGCTGGTACGTTGCGGGGCTCTCCGCCGAGTTCTTCACGTGGGGGTGACGATGCAGCCCAAAGAGATCCAAGAATTCGTGCAGGCCGTCGTCGATAATATTGAGCGCGTGATCGTGGGCAAGCGAGAGGCCATCGAGCTGGTGATGATGGCGCTGCTGTGCGAGGGGCATGTGCTCATTGAGGATGTGCCGGGCACTGGCAAGACTATGCTGGCCCGCGCCGTGGCCGCATCGCTGGGGCTCTCGTTCAAGCGACTGCAATGCACGCCAGACCTGTTGCCTAACGATATCACCGGTGTGTCGGTGTTCAATCAGCGAACCGGCGAGTTCGAATTCATGCCTGGCCCCGCGTTTGTCCACATCCTTCTCGCTGACGAGATCAATAGGGCCACACCTCGTACGCAGAGTGCCCTGCTGGAGAGCATGGGTGAGGGTCAGGTCACGGTGGATGGCATCACGCGTTCGCTCAATCGCCCTTTCCTTGTATTGGCAACACAGAACCCGATCGAGTATGAGGGCACTTTTCCCCTTCCAGAAGCGCAGCTGGACCGCTTCCTTCTCAAGCTTTCGGTAGGCTACCCCTCGCAGCAGGATGAGAGCCAGATCCTGCTCAATCTGCAGCGAGAGCACCCCATTAACAGCATCGGTCAGGTAGTAGATGGTGACCGTTTGCTGCATTTGCAGCGTCAGGTGTGGGAAGTACACGTAGATGACACAGTGCGTGACTATCTTGTGCGCCTGGTTCATGCCACGCGGAATCATGCAGATTTGGCTCTGGGGGCAAGTCCGCGTGGTAGCTTGTCGCTGTTCAAGACGGCCCAAGCGAGAGCCGTGCTGCGTGGGCGTGACTTTGTGCTGCCCGATGACGTGAAGGCGCTTGCAGTGCCTACCCTCGTTCATCGCCTGATCGTCCGCCCCGAGAGTGCGCTGCGTGGCTATACAGCTGCCAGGATCCTGGGCGATATCCTGCAATCCACACCGCTGGACATTGGCTCGCTGGAGTGAGAGAGTAGCGGGGGCGAGATGCGCGGTCTCTTGCCGTTTCTCATCGTCCTGGTGGGCGTCGCTTTTGTCACCAAGATTGATTTCTTCTTCTATCTTCTGTACGCACTTGCAGGCATCTACATCCTTGGGCGGCTTTGGGCCAGGAGTTCTTTGAAAGTAGTGCATCTATCGCGACATCACGATCGGCGTCTGTTCTGGGGTGAGCGGTTGGCAGTTCAGGTCGAGGTGCACAATAGTGGTCTGCTGCCGGTGCTGTGGATGCGCCTGGCGGACACCGTGCCTGCTGAGCTGCTGTCCGGCGGCCCATTTCGCCAGGTGGTTTCGCTGCTGCCCCGCGAGCGAGTGTGGCTGACATACGCTCTGTTCGGAAGGCGACGGGGCCTCTACTCCCTTGGCCCGATGGTGACACAAGGAGGAGATCTATTGGGCTCTGCTTCCTACGAGCGTTGCTGTCTCGATGAAGATCACTTGATCGTCTACCCCAAGATCGTCCCGTTGCGTGGCCTGGACCTGCCTTCCCAATCGCCCTTTGGAACCCTGCCCAGTCGCGAACGCGTTTTCGAGGATCCCACCCGGATCCGTGGTGTGCGCGATTATCAACTGGGCGACTCACTGCGGCGCATGGATTGGAAGACCAGTGCACGCGTTGGTTCGCTGCAGGTACGGTGTTTCGAACCGTCCATTGCGCTGGAGACGGCGATCTTTTTGAATCTTGACGGGGCTGACTATATCTCGATCGAGCGGTCGGAGGCCGCAGAGCTCGCGATTGTGATCACTGCCTCCATCTCGGCGCACCTTGTCGAGAAGCGACAGGCCATCGGCCTGGCTACCAATGGCCGCGACCCCGTGCGAGAACCGACCCATGAGGCATCGCCGTGGGCGGAGGCACCCACTCTCCCGTTGCGCAAGGGGCGTGAGCACCTGATGAACACTCTCGATCTGCTGGCGCGCATTCAGGTTGCGTCAGAGGGAGATGCAGTGCCATTCCTTGACTTGATCAACCGCAACAGCATGGGGCTACCCTGGGGCACCACTGTCGTGGTCGTGACCTCCCGGGATGCTGACGGGTTGTTGCCGACCCTTCTGGCCCTTCGTCGCCGCGGTATGGCGGTGATCCTGGTGACCACCTGCCTGGAACAGGATTTTGCCCTGACAGCTCATCGGGCCGATCAGATCGGGATCCGTGCCTTTGAGGTCGGGTCCGAGCAGGCGATGGATGTGTGGCGATGACGGGACGGGCAAGTGGTATGGTAGCTGTGGACAATCTGCTGCGGCCGGTCATGATCGCCGGTATGCTGACCTGCCTGACAGCGCCCCTTGTCCACGCGCTGCAATGGCTGGGACTGAGCTACGGGAGCATCTTCCTCGTGTTTGCTTTCCTCGCAAGTCTCGAAGGGATCCTGTCTGAGCGGCTCCTGCAGCGGCGACGCATAACCGGCTGGAGCTACGTCGGCTCCCGCGTGGCGGAAGCGATCCTTCTCTTGCTGCTGCTCAAGTTCTCGACCTATCTCTCCCTGGGCTTTGATCAACTCCGTTCCGACGCCCAGACATGGCTTTCCGATCCGGCCCGCTTTGTGACCAACTTGGACCTGATCCTTGGCACGCTGTTCCTTGTCGTGTGGTACGGATCTCTGCACGTGGCGCGGATGGCTATGGAGTTGGATGTCACAGAGTCCAGAACCCCGCCGCCTGAAGACAAGACCTCGATTCAATACTACATGTGGATGACCGAGCAGCCGGTCATGCGCGACCGCCAGGAAACCCTTGCCCGGCTGACCGAGGTGGTGTTGTGGGGTGGCATTGCGCTGCTTCTCGCCTCAGCCATCGTCCATTTCCTGCTGGGATCGGCGCAAGCCCTGGCTGCTCCGATGCTGCTCTATTTTGCCCTTGGTGTCGCCCTGCTGGCCCAGGCCAGGTTCAGCGCAATACATCTCGGCTGGCAGGTGCAGGGCATCGACGTCCATCCACAGGTGGCCCGCCGCTGGCTGGCCTGGGCGGCTGTCTTTCTGGTGAGCGTATCTCTGGTGGTCCTGATCCTCCCTACCTATTACTCCCTCGGCCCACTTCAGGCGTGCCTGGGCCTGTTCTCGATGATCTATGTCCTGCTGTCCTTCCTCGTAGGGTTGTTTGTCTTCTTGCTCTCGCTGCCTCTGGCGCTGTTGTCCCCAACCAGTGAGACGCCGGTGCCCCCCAGGATCGATTCGGGATTCCTGCCTCCGGCCGAGGCCGCTGCCACGAGCGCCCACTCACCGTGGATGCAGGTCCTGGGCTCAGTTGCCTTCTGGGTCCTGGTGCTGGCGATTGTGGCCTATGCCGTCGTCCGATTCTGGCGTGACCGCGCCGGTGAGGGCGAAAGGGACGAGAGCACGGGGGACACTCTTTGGGCACGCTTTTTGACCTGGATCCACGCACTGTGGGAACGGTGGTGGTCCCTCCGGCAGAGCTTTCAGGAGCAGATCGCATCGCGTAGAACGGCGCGCAAGGTGATGGAACAGCCTGCGGGCAGACCGCCGCGCCTCTTTTTCCCGGGCCGCCTGCCACCCCGGGAGATGATCCGTTTCTTCTACCTATCTGCTGCCAGGCGCGCAGCTGAGGCCGGGAAACCGCGCCAGGCTGGCCAGACGCCCTATGAGTATCAGGAGAGCCTCGATGAGCAGTTCCCTGAGCTCGAACCGGATCTGGAGGGGCTTACCGATGCCTTTGTCCATGCTCGCTACAGCAGCCAGCCGGTGGAGCAGGAACGTGCCATGGCTGTCAAAATGCTCTGGCAGCGGGTCAAGGCTGCGCTTCGCAGGCGGCGAGGGTAGGCCCAAGAGCCAGCGCGCCGGAAAACCGCTTGCACCTCATGACGTTCTCTGCTATACTTGGCGTATGCTCAAGCCAGTGCCCGTGCTCATGTACGGGGCCGCAGAGGGGTTCATGGTCAGTTTGGATGATAAGCTGGCTCGCGCCTGGGCCGTCCGCCGCGCGAGCTTTCCCGACGAGATCACGTGGTCACACCCTCTGGACACGGCTGTGCTCAGCCTGACCGGGCGGCAGTGCGCCCTGGACTGTGCTCATTGTGGCGGGCACTATTTGGAGGGGATGCGCCCCATTTGGGAGGCCGAACCCGATGGATCGAGCAGTTGCCTCATCTCCGGCGGCTGCGATCCTGCGGGCCGAGTGCCGGTGCTGGCCCATCTTGACGAGGTCCGTCGCTGGCGACCAGGCCGGAAGATGAACTGGCACGTTGGCTTTGTGACCGAGCAAGAGATGCGGACCATTACCCCGTTGGTTGACGTTGTCTCCTTTGACTTTGTCGGAGACGACCAGACCATCCGCGAGGTGTATGGGATCGATCGCACAGTGGAGGACTATGTCGCTACCTACCGCCTACTCAGACGCCACGCCCGGACGCTGCCCCATGTGACTGTTGGTCTGCGGGGTGGGGAGTTGGGCCATGAATTGCCTGCCCTTGAGATCTTGCAGAGACTGGGAGTCGACGGGCTGGTGTTCTTGGTCTTTGTGCCCACGCCCGGCACCCGCTACGCCGGGTGTGCGCCGCCGTCAGCGGCCCTGGCGGCAAACGTGATAGCCGAGGCCCGAGTCCGCCTGCCTGGCGTCCCGCTCTACTTGGGCTGTATGAGACCGAAAGGCAGCTATCGCGACGAATTGGACCCGCTAGCAGTGCGGGCCGGGGTGAATGTTATCGTTAGCCCCTCGCGGCCGGCGCGGTTGCTGGCTGCCGAACTCGGACTATCCACCCGCCAGACGCGCGACTGCTGTGTCCTGTGAGGCCAAGTCAGGGATCGTGAACCCAAACGCCTATTGGTGGCTTGTCAGTGCAGTCAATCGATGCTAGAATGTCTACCGATCTTAAGCAAGCAGCGCACATCTCGGAGAAGGAGGTTCGAGGAGGAACATGAAATACGATCCCACCTGCAAGTATGACGAGGAGCACGAGTGGATCCGTGT
>JBFFCR010000039.1:0-14902 GCA_041559855.1 Anaerolineae bacterium
CCGCCTCAAACACTGGACCAACCTGATTGTCGATGTGGAGAACTATGTGATCAGGAGACGGCGCGCTCTGGAGGGACTGGCCCAGCGCGTGGCCGAACAGGTTGCCCGCACAGGCCGCGTGCAGGCGCTGGAACCCATGCCACCCTACGAGCGTCGCGTGGTACACATGGCTCTGCGCAACCATCCCGAAGTGACTACCAGAAGCGTGGGGGAAGGTGAACGGCGAAAGGTCACCATCATCCCCAAATAGCTGCAAGCCATCTACAGCAGCGACGTCATCAACCTGAATCCAACCCCGCTACCGATAGCGGGGTTGTTGCCAACAGCCGGTGGCTGGGCCGCCGGCTTGAAGGATCGCCATGAAGCGCAAGGGCAAAGCCAGACTGACACGAAGCAGAACCGTACTCCTGCTTTGGCTCGTCGCAGGTATCGGGGCTATCGGCACAGGTCGCCCGCTGATCTATAACCTTTGGTATCTGCTTACTGCCCTGTTGGTCGTGTCGTACGTGTGGGCGTGGACCAGCATCCGCTGGGTGCAAGTGCAGCGCACAGCACGCGCCACCCGCTCCCAGGTCGGTAAGATGGTCGAGGAACGGTTGGTCATCACCAACCGTGGCCCCATACCCAAGCTCTGGTTGGAGGTGCGCGACCAGTCAACCCTGCCCCAGCACTATGTCAGTCGCGTGATCAGCCCTCTCGGTGCGCGCAGGACCTTTGCCTGGAATGTCCAGACCCGTTGCGTTCAGCGCGGGCGCTTCACCCTGGGCCCCCTGACCTTGACCAGCGGCGATCCCTTTGGCCTCTTTAGAACCTCCCGCCAGCTGGAGGAACCAGCGCCATCTGCGATCATTGTCTATCCGCCGACCGTGGAGGTGCCCTCCTTTGCGCCCCTTGTGGGCTTTTTACCAGGCGGGGATACGATGCGCCGCCGGACGCATTATGTAACTGCAAACGTCTCGGGTGTGCGAGACTATGCGCCGGGCGATAGCTTCAACCGGATCCATTGGCGCTCTACGGCACGGACAGGACGGCTCATTTCCAAAGAGTTCGAGCTGGATCCAACCGCCGACGTCTGGCTCCTGTGGGACCTTGAGCGCGGTGCCCAACTTGAATTGCTCTGGTCAGAGCAGTCGTTCCAGAGCAGGCCGCGCCTGCCCTGGGAGGTCGGCCCCGAGCAGATCCTGGCGCCGTCCACCATGGAGTATGGCGCAGCCATCATCGCCTCACTGGCACAGCATTTCATCGAACGCGACCGTGGGGTAGGATTCATCGCCTACAGTCGCCACCGGGAGGTGATCCCTGCTGACAGAGGCGAACGACAACTGGCCAAGATCCTGGAGACCCTGTCCGTCATCCGTGCAGACGGGCACATCCCGTTGGCCGAGATCGTCGCGGCAGAGGGTGCCCACCTGAGCCGCAACACAACCGTTGTCATTGTCACGCCCACGGACCAGAGTGACTGGATTGCTGCAGCTCGTAACCTGAGCCAGCGCGGCATCAACATCGTAGCAGTGCTCCTCGAGGCCTACAGTTTTGGCCATCCTGTCGGGAATGAGGAACTCCTCACCGAGCTGACCATCAGCGGCATCTCCACCTACCTGGTGCGTGAGGGCGACGACCTGGCTCAGGCCCTGTCCAGACCCTACGCGCACGGGATAAAGCCGGTGGGACGCACCCTCCAACCAGCATGAGCTCATGCCAGAATGACACCCCGGCGTAATGATCATCGCCGGATGGGCTGCAGCCTGGCAAGCGTGAAACGCGGAGTCGCATTATGATCTATGGAGAGCGCATCATCCTTCGTGCCATTGAGCGAGACGATCTCCCAGATTATGTCCGTTGGCTAAACGATCCCCTCGTGCTCGAGTACTTTGGCAGCCAGGTCCCGCTGTCACTGGCGCAAGAAGAGAACTGGTATGCTGATATGCTCAAGGATCCCAGCACTCAAGCGTTTGCCATCGAGTTCGAGGGGCAGCACATTGGCGGCGCGGGCTTCAATGACATCGACGGACGCAACGCCAGCGCCGAAGTGGGCCTTTTCATCGGCCTGCCAGAGAGCTGGGACCGCGGCTTTGGATTCGACGTCCTCCAAACTTTGGTGCGGTTCGGCTTCGAGCAGATGAACCTGCACCGCATCTACTTGAGAGTGTTCGCCGCGAACGAGCGGGCCGTTCACCTGTACGAAAAAGTCGGCTTCCGCCATGAAGGGTGCTGGCGTCACGCCGAATTCCGCAACGGCTGCTATCACGACCTGCTGTGGATGAGCATATTGCGCGAGGAGTGGGCTGGCTGAGCGATCATGATTAGTCTAGACGACACCATCGTCGCCATTTCTACTCCCATTGGCGCAGGGGGCATCGGCATCGTCCGCATGACCGGCCCCGACTCGATCATGATTCTCCGGCACCTGTTTGTGCCCGCACACGGACCTGCGGGCCGTCAGATCGAGCCGCGCACCTTGCAGTATGGGCACATCGCGGACCCGGCTGTGGGCGAGACGGTCGACGAAGTACTCGCCGCCTACATGCCCGCTCCCCGCACCTATACACGCCAGGATGTCGTAGAGATCAACGGGCATGGCGGCATCGTCGCCCTGCGCCGCATCCTTGGCCTATGCTTGCGCCAGGGAGCCCGGCTGGCAGAGGCTGGCGAGTTCACCGCGCGGGCCTTTCTGAACGGTCGCCTGGATCTGGCACAGGCCGAAGCCGTGCTGGACATTGTGCAGGCCAAGACCGAGGTCTCGCTACAGGCAGCCGTCGGCCAGTTGGCCGGCCATCTGTCCGACCAGGTTCGCACGGTGCGAGCTAGATTGGTACAGGCCCTGGCTTACCTGGAGGCCAGCATCGACTTTGAAGAGGACGAGATCCCCGAACGAGACATCAACTCCGATCTGGCGCAGGCCCGCTCTGCGCTCTCCCAGTTGCTCATCGATGCCGATCGGGGGATCATCTATCGACAGGGCGTCCGTACCGCCATCATCGGGCGGCCCAACGTTGGCAAGTCGAGCCTCCTGAACCGGCTCTTGCGCACAAACCGGGCCATCGTCACCGATATCCCTGGGACCACGCGCGATACCCTGGAGGAAACGCTGAATTTGCAGGGCGTGCCCGTTGTCTTGGTGGACACAGCAGGCATGGCAGAGGGAACGGAGGATCCGATAGAGCGGTTGGGCATCGAGCGAAGCCGTTCGGCCTTGGCCGAAGCCGACCTGGCTCTGCTCGTAGTCGATGCCAGCCAGCCACTCACCGGCGCCGACCAGGCCATCGCCGCACTCGTGCAGAAGAGAGCGGCCATCGTAGTCGCGAACAAAGTCGATCTGCTGGAGACAATGAGCCCCTTGGAGAGCCCGATTCCAGGTGCTCCCATGGTGCCGGTATCAGCCTTGACAGGCCAGGGCCTGGAGACGCTGGAGGAGGCCATTGTCGAAACCACATTGTCCGGCCAGGTGGCGGTCTCCGAAGCTCCGGTGGTCACCAGCCCCCGGCACAAGGAGGCACTGACCCGTGCGCAGGATCACGTGAATGCAGCATACGACGCTCACCGGGACGGGCAGCTGCCCGACCTGGTTGCCATCGACGTGCGCGCCGCCGTCAATGCCCTCGGCGAGATCACCGGACAGACGGCCAGCGAGGACCTCGTCGAAACCATCTTTGGCACCTTTTGCATTGGGAAATAAAAGAGGACGGGATGACCCATTCTTCTGTGCAGCGTCACGAAACGAAAAACTATCAACCCAGGAAGCGGACCAGGGGCTCGCACGCGATAGCCGCGCTCCTGCTACTGGCCATCATCTCTGGCAGCCTTGCCTGTTGTAGCTCAAGTCCCACGTCCCCGCCTGTTGTCATCATGACACCGCGAATCGTCACCCTAACGCCGTCGGTGACCGCCACAGCCACAAATTCCCCAACACCAACCGAGACGCCGAGCGCAACACCGTCCTCGACGCTGACCCCAACTGCCACGTCGAGGTATACCAGATCAGTGACCCTCAGTCCTACCAGCACGGCAACCCCGACCCGCATACTCAACACACCGCGACCGACGATCACGCCGACCGAGACCATCACGCCCACACCCACCCTGACCCTGACCCCCACGCCAATGTTCAGCCCCACACCGCTGCCTGCCCCCGACTATCAAGGGGACGTCGAGCACATTCTGCTCATGGGAGTCGACTCGACCACAAACCTGACAGGGCAGAACACCGACGTCATCATCATTGCCACAATCAACAAAGACACCAACCAGGTCACCCTGCTCTCAGTCCCCCGTGATCTATGGGTCTACATACCAACCTATGGGTGGAGCCGCATCAACGTCGCCAGCAAAGTAGGCTATCGCACCGGCTACCCCGGCGGCGGCCCGGCTCTCCTGGCCGAGGTGCTGCGCATCAACCTGGGAATACCGACCATAGATCACTGGGTACGTATCGGTTTCGAGGGCTTTGCCCACGCAGTGGACGTATTGGGCGGGGTGCAAATGACGGTCGCGTGCACGGTCAACCTGCAATACAAACCCCCTACCTCTGACACGGAGATGGAAATGATCCTCGATCCGGGCGTCTATCACTTGGACGGGGACACAGCGCTTCGCTACGTCAGGACCCGGCGCGGCACGTCTGACTTTGACCGCGCGCGAAGGCAACAGCAATTCCTCAAAGCCGTGTGGAGCCAGTTCAAGAGCCCCGACATCATCCTCAAAATCCCCGGGTTGTGGTCTGCCCTCAGCGACAGCTTCCAGACCAACCTGACCCTGGGTGACATCCTAGCGCTGGCGCCACTTGCGCTGGACCTCAGCCCCCAGAACATCCGCAGTCTGTACATCGGATCCAACCAGGTCGAGGCATGGGTAACCTCCGATGGCTGGCAGGTATTGCTCCCCAAACCCGACGAGATCCAAAAGGTCGTCGCCAGGATATATGCCCCTCCCTCTTACACCGGAAATCAGATCGCCATCGAGGGTGCCCGCATCCAGATACGAAACGGGACGAATCGGTTCCAGCTTGGCCAGATCGGCGCGGACCAACTGCGCTGGGAGGGGTTCAATGTCGTCGATTATAGCTTGGCCGACAACCCCGACTACCAGCAGACAAAGATCCTCGTGTTCAATGAGAAACCCATAGCCCTGGAGAACCTGATCCGACTACTCCGGGTCCTGCCAGAAAACGTCATCCGCCAACCGGATCCGAACCAACCGGCCGACATTCAGGTTATCCTGGGGTACGACTATGACCCTTGTCGCTAGGGCCAGAGCAAGAAGGATAGCACAGCGGCACCGATGACCTGTCTCGCCCGCTGCACGGCGCTATCGAGCGCAGCCAGCGACAGCCAATGACAGAGGAGGGGAGAAAGATCATGACCGAAACACCGTACACCACCGAACCATCATACACCCTGGGTCCCGACGAAAAATCGACCCGGGTGATGATAGGCACTGCCGACACTCTGATTTGGGGTGACCTCGTAACCAAGGAACAAGTGCGCATGAGCGCATACCTCAACACTCTCGCCGAGGGGTACGTGCCCATGTACGACGCCAAGATCCTGTTCTTGGCCCCCGAGAAGCAAGCAGCACCCATTCACCGCGCCTCGGTCCACATCAGGCAGGAAGAGATTCTGTTCTTCTTTGCAATGAACGACCAAGAGCCCCTACCAGAGGAAACGGAGACTCGGCGTTACGAACCGGTGGAGACCATCATCGGCCCCTACCAAATGGAAGGGTCCATCATAAAGGCGCCCATCTCCAGCCTGCACAACACGCTGCTGGTCTCCAAAGCCACGTACACGCTGATCTACAACGCGACGTTACACCACGTCGCAAGACCGTGGCTTGGTAGCTTTGCCAGCAGCCTCGTGCAGGCCCGGTCCGAGCGGATGATCGTGACCGTGAAATAGTGAGGTACGTGCCGGGTAGATCGACGAAAATCGCAAAGGCCTGCCGCATCGCTTACGGTTCAAGCCCTCAGCGCCCTCCCACCGGACATGGCGACCCGGCTTGGGCGATCACCTTGGGGTCATATTCAGCGGCGATGTAGACAGCCCCCTGTTCGCAGCGGAAGCTGCGCCTACTCGGACATGGGCAGCTCGAGTAGGTAGAGATCCCGCCCGCTCAGCAAATAGGCTTGTCCAGTGATCTCGTCGACAAAGAGGTCGGTCGCCCCTGCAAGAGGGTCGTCAATCTCTGCAATGGCGGCTTGGTCCATGCGGAACTGCTGCGCGAACTGCCCCCCTTTGGAAGACTGAACAATCCGGCTATTCCCCCGGTCGGCAATATAGATCCAGCGCGTCTCTGCAGGCGGGCGGGTAAAGATCGCCGTCGGATTGCTCGGCGGCGTATCCCAGTCCGAGATGTCAAACGTGTCTGCCTCGCCTATACTGAACTTGCCTATCGCCCCATCCGTATAGAGCAAATAGATGCTGTCACCGATCGCCATACCGACCACGCCGGCGAGATCCGTTTCGATCTGGAGCCAATCGGTCGGGACGCTATTGTAGCCGTCTTCAGTAGGATCGTAGCGCCAGATCTTGTTGGCCCCCGAGTCCAGCACGTAGAAACGCCCCGAGTGACTACCAACCAACCTCGGGAATTTCCACATCTCGTTGGCAGCTACCCGCAGCGTGATCATCTGCCTCGTCGCCGGATCATAGTCCAGTATCGTCCCACCACTCTCAAGAATGAGCAAGCTGGCCTTCTGCCGGTTGGGGCCTATTGGCATCCATACCATATCCACCAAGTCGCCCACCACGACGTTGCCAACCGTATCCCCTCTGCTCACCAATGTGGCTTCTGTCGAGAGCGGCTCCAACGCATGCTGGAGCTGAGGGTCCATGCTGTGATGATAGACATGACCCCCGTGCCGGTCCATCACAAAGATGTGCGCTCCTTGCACAACCACGCGAGTCAGGTTGGCATCCGCCGGGTAGGTATTGAGCTTCCAGACCGAGGTGACGCGCTTCACCTGGTTGATCCCATCCAACCGCACCTGGATCTTGTTTCGCAGTTCCACGGCTTCCGCGGATTCCGGTTGGTAGATCAGATACTCGTCGACTTTCTCCTGGGCATTGGCCAAGTGCGTACGAACCATGCCCACATCAGCCTCCGCCTGTGCCTGCACCCAGAAGCTACTGGCCTGTTGCCAGAGCTCCTCCTGGGCCGACCTCCGTGCCTGGCCCCTCTGGAACCAGGCCACAAGCACGATAACGGCTACAATGATCGGGATCGCGATAGCCACTCCCAGCAACAGCTTCTGAACCGATTCGGACGGAGCCTTGGCCGGTGCGCGCTCTCTGCGCCTGGCCGGCCGTTCACTGGCTACAGGACTGGGTGCCGCCGCCAGTCGCTCGGGCACCATGCGCGATACCAGCGACCTCAAGCCATACCACAACCCTGTCAAGGCTGCCGCCATGGTCCCCAGAACAGGCTTCAGTCGCTCGCCCACGCGGATCTGGGTGACCGCCCCTGCTATCCGTTGCCAGGTCGATTCGCCCCCCGCCAGGGCCTCTTTCTCGTACGGCTCTTCGAACCCTTCTTCCTGCACTAGCGACCGATCCAGGATCTCCCTCGCTGGCTCAGGTGCCCGCTTGCTGTCGTCGATCCCGCGCCCTGCAGAGGCTACCGTCTGCGCCGGGGAAGGCGTCGCGGCCTGCCTGCCCGATGGAGTTGCCTGCGGCGACGTTTCCCTGCGCACCGCTTCCCTGCGGACCGCTTCCCGCGCATCGGCCTGCGCAGCGGGCTGGCTTTCACCGTCGTCGACGGCGCCATCTGCTAGGCGCACTACAAGTGCGGACAGTTCGAAATCTCCACCCTTCCGGCGCAGGTCCTCTAACAACGACGTGACCGGACTCTGGGATAGGATTCTCGACCAGGTTTCAGGGGCTATCATCTGAGCCAACCCACTGCTGGCGAGAAGGAAGGTATCGCCGGAGCCTATCTGACTGTGGAACAGATCGACATTGAGATCCCGGCGCTCGCCAAGTACCGCAGCACCCACCTCCTCCGGCGGGAAGCCATCCAGCCAAGGAGAGCGGTCAGGATAGCGCGTAGCCTGAGCCTGGCGAAAAAGATACAGAAACGTTGGACCGGCCTGGGCAATGAACAGGTCATCCCCGCGCAACACTGCACACGAAACGCCTGCGACCCGCTGCTCCCCTGGCAGGGAGTTGCGGTTCTCCTCCAACAGGATGTCATTCGCCTGGTACACGGCTTGGCGTAGCCCGGCGGTGATGCTGCCCCTTTGACCATAGTAGGCTCGGCGCATGGCCTGGAGCACCTGCTTGGTGATGGCATCGTGCTCGGTCCCCGAACCTGTGAGCTCCAGATGGATATAGAGGCTACCCCTGCTCCGCCCTTTGGCAAAGGGCGCCGTGCGCTCATCTACCAAAATGTTGTTCGGCTGGTCGTATAGGCTGCCCGCCACCACAGCGACGCGAGCAACCGTGGTCCTTGTACCCATGGTACCTCCTCCCTCGAACAGGCACCCCGCCCCACCAAATTCAGAATCCCCGGGGGAGAAACTCGGCTACTTGCTCACGACGAATCCGGATCACCACAGATCACGCTACACTGTAGCAAAGGGGCTGGCAAGTCACTTGAGGTGACACACCAGCCCCACCGGCCGCTGTCAATTTCCAGGTTGCGGAAAGCGTCGCGGCTTCCCCGCTCCACCCTCGCGCGGTACCAGTCCGCCGTCGGACTTGGGCCTAGCCGCTTCCCGTCGGCTTGGTGGTTGCCACCAATTCGACCGTCAGCTTGGAGAAGACGCTCCCAGCTGGCATCTCATCATCGACGTACTCGAGCTCTGCAACATCGACTCTGACCAGCAGCCCGCTCGTCTCCAGTACAAACGGCGATCCGGGCAGAGCCAACACAGCCTCCCCCTTGGACGCCAGCCGTGCCCGCAATGCCTCGTCATGGTAGGCTTGCTCACTCATCAACACCTTGGTCACCGTGCGAATGTCGCTCTTGTCGAACAGCCACACCTCGAAAGCAGTGACCCTGGAGGGATCGCCTACCCCTACCATCTCCGAGATCCCAACGCCGCACTCACCCAGGAACTCGCCCATCTGCGTCTCGATACTAAAAGACTCATCGTAGGTATCTTCGCCCAGCTCATAGGTCGTGAACCAATGCCCCAGTGGTGGCTGGCCTACGCCTTCCCAATCTTCGTCGGGGGGCGCGGCAACTCTCACCCGCTGGACGGCAGCAGGCTGTACCGGTTCTGCCTCCGCTCGCTGTCTTGTGAGAACGCGATAGCCGATCCAACCCAACACCAGAACCAGGAGAATCCCAAAGAACACAAGGCATGGAACCCTCAGCCGGGTAAACACGGTGGCTGGGGCCCCAGACCCTGGAGGTGGGGCCGCCTCATCGGGCAAGGTGATGCCTGCCGCCATAGCAAAGTCCTGTATGACCAGGACTTTGTCGGGTCTACCCTCATCCTCGTAGGTGGTGATAGCGAGTGCTACCGCCTCTTCTTTCACAGAGGAGTCCCAGAAGTCCAGATGCCGCGTCGCACCGGCCAGATCATGGTCCTGGGCGTACGAGTCCGCCACCAAGGCTACATACTCAGCCTGGGCTTCGGGCGCCAGGTCGTAGGAATGGGCATCGGTCCACTCCACCGGAAAGACGAGCCAGAACAACGGCATGCCCAACAGCAATCCCACCACCAGCCCCGCGAGTATGCCGATGATAAGATTCGTGCGGTTGTTGAATTCCATCGTGTTCCTCCCTTCCCTGCGATTCGGGTTTCGACCAAATACCTAGCGGTTCGTCGGTCCGCAAGCATGTTCCTTCGAACCTCTGGGCAATCAACTACTCTATTGTATCACATTGCTCGATTTTATGCAAATCCTCAACTTTATGTCCTACACTCAGTCAACCACTGGCCTTTTGGGTGTATTGGACAGGATCTCTATTCCATCCTCGCCGATGATCACCAGATCTTCGATACGCACGCCAAACTCGCCCGGCAGGTAGATGCCAGGTTCAACTGTCAGCGACATGCCTGCCTCAAAGGTGTCCTCGGAGAGACGCGACGCTCCAGGTTTTTCGTGCACTGCGAGACCCACGCCATGCCCCAGGCCGTGACCGAAAAAGTCGCCATAGCCCGCCTCCACGATCACGTCGCGGGCCGCTGCATCCGTAGCCACGCCTGTCGTCCCGGCACAGATCATCGCTTCGGCCGCTTCTTGTGCCTGCAAGACCACGTTCCACACCTCCAGATACCGCGGACTTGGTGTCCCCAGGCAGAAGGTGCGCGTCATATCCGAGCAATAGCCATCCAGCACACACCCAATGTCGATGACCACCGGGGCCCCGGCCTGGATGGCCTGATCTCCCGGCTGGGCATGCGGCAGGGCGCCATTCGGTCCGGCGGCGACGATCAGATCAAAAGCCACCTTGCTGGCACCGTGGGTCCGCATATAGACTTCGATCTCCCAGGCTGCTTCGAGTTCAGTCATGCCAGGCTTGATCACTTCCAGCAGGTGAGCAAAGGCATCGTCAGTGAGCGCAGCCGAGCGGCGAATGGCGTCGATCTCATCCTCGTCCTTGACCGCACGGATCTTTTCGACCGTGTTCTCAAGCGGGAGCCACTCCACGTCCTCAGTCGCCTTGCTATAGGTATTCAGTTGCTCCACGGTCAAGTGCTGGCTCTCAAAGCCCAGGCGCTTGACCCCCAGATCGGCCAGCAATCCCAGTAGCAACTCCGGAATCCGCCCCTGGACCTTGACCAACTCAAAACCTGGCGCCTGGCGCCCCACCTGCTCAAAGTATCGCGAGTCGGTTGCCAGCATGGCCTGTTCCGCCGTGATAACCAGCAATCCCGCCGAACCGGTAAAGCCGGACAGATAGCGCCGGTTCTCAGGCTGGCTGACCAACAGTGCATCGATCTCCTGCTTTGGCAGCACTTCTCTTACCTTGGCCAATCGCATCCTTCTCCTCCATGAATCGCATAATCTATTCGAGAAGCGCACGGGGACAGACCGCCCGGCAGCACACCGGGTCACCACACGGTTTGCAGCCGGGCTGGGCGCCCGGCGCCAACCTCACCGTCCTGTCAGTCCCCCACAAGCAACCCTGGTGCAATACCAGGGCTGATGTTTTGAATGTGCTCTGCACACAACATGGCAACGAACTACAGGAGTAGAGGCTTTAGCCGGTTTCTGCTCATTACAGACCGTTCCGGCTGAAGCCTCCACTCCAACCATCAGGTACGGGCATGCACTAGTATAGCACGGGCTTGCCCAGAAGCGCAAGGCATCGGGCACACTCTCGCACATCCGTTCCCACAACGATCGAGCCGGCTTGCAGCGGGTCGTCCGTTCCGGAACCGCGCGTCCCCACCGCTCCGCCACGGAACTAGTACCATCATCCTATTGCCAGATCCCTGCAACTGGGCTATAGTGAAACCGAGAGAACTCAATCGCCCACCCCCCAAATGCCGAGGCGCGTCCGTCTTGCCAGGGACCGGGCGCGCTCCCTCTTGTCCAATGCGGCTGGGCAAAGCCACGAGCCCCTGCCCGATTATGCCGTCTCCTGCTCCTCGACCTTGTCGGGCAGTTTCCACGCACTCCACTGGCAGGCGGTTTCGTCGTCGGGACGCCAGTTGATGCAGCTATAGAAGGTGCGGCGGCGGCGCGTCCGTTTCTCGACAACAGCTCCCCCACATTCCGGGCAGGTGACGCCCGGTATGGGAATGGGGCTCGTATGCCGGCATTTGGGAAATCCGCTACAGCCGATGAACTTGCCATATCGCCCGCGCCGGATCAGCAACGGTTCGCCACACTCGGGGCACATTTCGCCTGTCGGCTCCGGCTCGAACTCCACTCGGGGCATCCTTTCGCGTGCAATCTCAACCTTCTCCGCAAAAGGAGCATAGAACTCGTGGAGCATGGGCACCCAGGCCTGCTCTCCTGTGGCGACCAGATCCAGCTTTTCCTCCATCTCGGCGGTAAAGCCCACGTTGATCAGATCGTCAAAGAACTCGACCAGCCGGTCGTTGACCACAAAGCCCAGATCGGTGGGGATCAGCTTCTTGTCCACGCGGTCGACATAGGCCCGCTGCAACAGGGTCGACAGGATCGTCGCGTAGGTGCTGGGCCGTCCTATGCCATACTCCTCCAGAGCGCGGATGAGCGAGGCGTCTGTGTAGCGGGGCGGAGGCTTGGTAAAGTGCTGCAAAGGCAAGAGCCGGATCAAGTCCAGCACCTCACCCTTTTGCAGGGGCGGCAGCCGCACGTCCTTGCCCTCCTCCTTCTCCTTTTCCTCTTCCTCCTCCTCGCGACCCTCTTCGTACACCTTTAGGAAACCGGGGAACTTGACCACTGACCCGGAGGCGCGAAAGAGGTAGGGCTTTTCCCCATCCTCGGGACCTGCCACAATATCCACCGACGTCTGATCGAGGATGGCAGGGGCCATCTGGCTGGCGACGAAACGCTTCCAGATCAAGTCATACAGCCGCAGCTCGTCGCGGGACAGGTAGTCCTTCAGCGCAGCCGGCTCGCGCCGCACGCTCGTGGGCCGGATCGCTTCGTGGGCTTCCTGGGCCCCTTTAGCCCGCGATTTGTACTGAGGCGGCTTGGGCGGCAGGTACTCCTGGCCGAACTGCTCAAGAATGTACTGCCGTGCCTCGGCCTGGGCCGTCTCCGCCACATTGACCGAGTCGGTGCGCATGTAGGTGATCAAGCCCACCCTCTCGCCGCCGCCTATGTCCTTCCCTGCGTAGAGTGCTTGAGCGACGGCCATCGTCTTTTGGGCGCTGAACCGCAGCTTGCGGCTGGCCTCCTGCTGCAGGGTGCTAGTCATGAACGGCGCCGCCGGATTGCGCCGGACCTCGCGGCGGGTGACCTTTTGCACGACATAGACGGCACCTTCCAGCGCGTCCACAACGGCCTGCGCATCGGCCTCGTTCTTCAGGTCAGGGTCCTCGCCCCGGATCTTGAACAGCTTGGCGACAAAGCTCTTGGCCTGCCACTTGGCCTCTGGCTTTTGCTTTCGCAGCTCCGCCTCGATGGTCCAATACTCAACCGGCACAAAGGCCTGGATCTCGCGCTCCCGCTCGCAGACCAGGCGCAGCGCCACCGATTGCACCCGGCCTGCTGACAGGCCCTTGCGCCCCATCTTGTCCCGCAGCAGCGGGCTGAGCGTATAGCCCACCACGCGATCCAGAATGCGGCGCGCCTGTTGGGAATCAACCCGTTGTTGATCGATGGTCCGCGGATGGGCAAATGCCCGGCCTATCGCATCCTGGGTGATCTCGTGGAACTCGACACGGCGCACGGGGATGCCCGCCACCTGGCGCTTCAGGGCCGCTCTCAGGTGCCAGGCGATCGCCTCTCCTTCCCGATCAGGGTCTGTGGCCAGGAAAAGCTCGGATGCCTTCTTGGCTTTGGCCTGCAACTTCTTTACAATCTCTTTTTTCTTTTGCGGGACAACATAGCGCGGTTTGAAATCGTGCTCCACATCCACGCCCATGCGATTGGCCGGCAGATCGCGGACGTGTCCGACTGACGCTTCCACTGCATAACCCCGCCCCAAAAAGCGGCCCACTGTGCGCGCCTTGGCAGGCGACTCCACGATCACCATCTTTTTGCCAGAAGCCTTGCGCTCCTTCTCCGCCTTTGAGGCGACCGTGTGCTTGGCTGGATCCAGGCCCTCGTGGGCAGGTGTGCTTCCGAACCGCGTGATCTTGGTGCCACACTCGGGGCAGACTCCCTTCGTCGCCGGGCGCCCCTGCGCACCCAGAAACACCGCCTGGGCAGAAGAGATCTCGCGCTTCTCCCTGCACTTGACACAGTAGCCAAGAATCGGTTCGTCAGACATAAATCCCTCTGCCAAGAAGAGCAACTACACCCAAAAACCCGGTCAGAGCAGGCCCTGCCTACAGGTACTCCTGCAATCCGTCCTCTTTCAGTCGCTCGACCGCATCGCGCACGCCCTGGGCACGATCCTTGGGGCAGATCAACAGGGCATCCGGTGTGTCTACCACGACAAACCCCTCGAGACCGACCGCCGCAACCAGACGTCCGGCTGTGGTATACACGTACGTATCAGACGTATCCAGCAACAGCAGCCGGCCGTTACCATGGACAATGTTGCCATCCTCGTCGCCCTGCACCACTTCCGATAGCGTCGCCCAGTTTCCCACGTCGTCCCAGCCGATATCCACCGGCACCACGGCCACTCGCGTCGCCTTTTCCATGACACCATAGTCGATGGTCGTCCTCGGCACTCGAGCCCAGGCCCCCTTCAGTACCTCCATGCGCTGGTGCGAATGCCAGGCCTTGGAGACTGATTGCAGCTCAGCGTGGAGGTCAGGCAACAACGCTTCCACCGCGGCCAGGATCGTATCCGCCCGCCACACAAAGATCCCGCCGTTCCAATAGTACTCGAGACTATCCACGAAATGCTGGGCTGTGGCGGCGTCCGGCTTTTCCGCAAAGCGCTTCACCTCGAATGCGGCTGTGCCAAGCACCTTGCCCAGCGAAGCGCCCCGTTGGATGTATCCATAGCCGGTGTGGGGATGGTCAGGTTCAATGCCCAGGGTCACCAGGTACGCGTCCTGAGCGACCTGAGCCCCGGCCGCAATGGCCTGGCGAAAGCCAGCCGCATCCGCTATGATGTGGTCGGCGGGGCAAACGGCCATCGTCGCTTCCGGGTCCCGCCCTATCAAGACGGCCGCAGCCAGACCTATGCAGGGAGCCGTGCCCCGCGGGCCCGGCTCGACGATGATATTCTCAACAGGCAAGCCCTCAACCTGGGCACGGACCGTGCCCGCGTGCTCCTCGCCTACCACGACCAGCACCCTATCCAAGGGAATCAGGGGTTGGATCCTGGCCACTGTCTCTTGCAGCATCGTCCGCGAGCCCACCAGGTCGAGGAACTGCTTTGGCGTGGCCTCGCG
>JBFFCR010000040.1:0-14808 GCA_041559855.1 Anaerolineae bacterium
ACACGCGATCGATCACATCGCCTGGTTCGCCCAAGGTACCGAAGGACCTTCCATTGACCGTAACCAATACTGCGCCGGCATTGCCAATCCGCAGCTCAATGCGCTCCTCTCCATACCACGAGTGGTATGTGCCCTCTTCCAACTCGCCTTGAAACTCGCGCACGCCGTCCACCGTAACCTGAATCCAGGACACATCGGTGAAGACGAGTTCGAGAAAGATGCCAGTATACACAGACGGCGAGGGCGTGGGTGTCGGCGTGCGGGTGGGCGCCCGGGTCGCACGAGGAGTGGGCGTGGCGCTTGCCAGGGTGTCAGGCGTGACCTCTGCAGCAACCACCGTCGCGGAGGGTGTGCGGGTGGCAGTTGCCAGATCCTCCCCCGCCGCCAGCCTCGTGGATGTAGCCGTTACCGTGGGTTCGTTCGGTTCGTGCCGCGCGAACCATCCGGAGTAGTAGGGATACCCCCACCACGCCAGGACAGCCAGCACCGAAACCACAACCACGACCAGACCGATGATCCACCCTAGGCGCGAGCGCCGGCTGGGCATTTCATGGAGGGACAGGGGGCGAAAGGACCCTTCGGAAAAGGGAGTGGGACCCTCTACAGATAGCGACTCTGGTTCAGGGGGTGCTACCTTGGCAGAGAAACGCTCGGCAGCCTCCTGGGGATCCAGGCCCAGGTACGTGGCATAGTTGCGCAAGAACCCTCGCCCCACCACAGGGTCGGGCAAGGCATCGTATTCTCCGGACTCCAAAGCCTCCAGATAGCGGAGGCGGATGCGGGTGTCCGCTTCCGCCTGCTCCAGGCTGATGTCCAGTTCTTCTCGACGCTGACGCAACCATTCGCCCAAAGGGCTCGATTTGTCCGTAGTCACGCTGACCACTATACCTGCACTGGCCTCAAAAGTCAAATTCCCACATTCCCACTCCTATGGAGGAACCAGCCAGATGTTGACACTGACCAACAGCGTGTATTTGCCCGGTTCGGCACCCTCACCCTGTGCAATCAGAAGGTCGAAGAGGAATTGCCTGATCATGCGTTGGCCTCATGGGCCGATTCATGATATCCTGTGCCTGATTTGGATGCAGGCATCAGCCCGTCTCTTTTGAGACGGCAAGCCATGATATTCGTTTCGATGGAGGGAGATAATGGCAGTCACAGATTCGCGGAAAGAGCCCTGGTTGCTCTGGCTGCGCTGGGTGGCAGCCAACGCGCTCGGCGAGATGGTAGGACTCGGCGCGACAACTGCGGTGATCGCTGTGGCGTTCTCCGGCCTGGAGGAGCAAGCCGGCGTCGGAGGCGTGCTCCTCCTGTTCCTGCTGGCCGTAGCCAGTGGCGCCATCGAAGCCACGGTAGTCGGCTTGGCCCAGTGGTGGGCAATGCGCCCCTGGTTCCCGGCTATCACCCGCCGCGCCTGGTGGCTTGCCACCCTGGTCGGGGCGCTGGTGGCCTATGTGCTCGGCTACCTGCCCTCAACCTTGATGAGCCTGGGCAGTGACGCCTCCCAATCACAGGTCACCGAGCCGCCGCAGTGGGTAGTACTGCTGCTTGCCGTGGGGATGGGCGCTGTCGCCGGGGCAGTGTTGTCCTTCGCCCAGTGGCGAGCGTTACCTACAAAAGTGCCGCGTGCAGGCTGGTGGGTGCCAGCCAACATGCTTGCCTGGTCGGCTGGCATGCCCATCATCTTCTGGGGCATCGACGCCTCCCAAAAGGGTCAGCCACTCGCGCAGATGATCCTGCTGCTCGCCGGCTGCCTGCTCTTAAGCGGAGCGGTTGTCGGTGGCATTCATGGCGTGGTGCTGGTCAGGCTGGCAACGTCGGCGAACTTGAGAACGTGAACCAGCGCCCGAGACTGGCCCGCACCAGGCATAGTCCGTCGCGTCAAGCAGATCGGAAGGCGGGCACACCACGCTCACAGCTATGGTTGCGCTCGCCCCTCCTCGACGCGACCTGCCTCACCTGACGGCAGGAGCTCCGACAGGACGACTGGGGGGAGTGCATTCCGGTTCGCCTCACCAACGTTGAACACACCCTGTTCGACCCCGGCCAAACGGGCCTGCAGCTCTTCCAGAAGTGAGTCGCGGACCAGGACCAATGCATGCTCTGCCTCGCCGGCGGTCAGTCGCGGCAGGATCGGCGCCAGTCCTACACCGCGCCACAACTCCAGCTTGCCGATTTCGTCCACGAACAACAGGTCACAGGCACCGATCGCGCTTTCCACTGCAGCTAAGGCCCAATCCAGGGCACTCGCATCAAAAGAGTAGGCGCCAACTGATGGCCCGCCCAGGTCCCGGTCAGTGCGCGCCAGGATCCGGCGCTCGCCCGTTGCGAGATCCATGCCCCAGATACCAACCTTCTGCCCGCAGCTATTGATCATGGCCGGGGTAAGCAGTCCGCCACAGACCAGCCCCTGCCTCCGGGCCAGGCCCGCCACCCGCTCGGCCACGGTAGTCTTGCCCACACCCACGGGGCCCGTCAGCAGGCCGATCCGTGCGCTCTTCATGCCCCCTGCTTTTCCACCCCGCCCAACCACTCCTGGGGGATCACGCAGATGAAGCGCAGGACCGAGTCACCCCGGTTCTGGAATTGGTGCATCTCGCCGCCCGGCACAAAGACGGTGCTGCCATGGCGGATGGGGATTTCGCCCTCTTCCGTCTTGACCACACCCTCCCCCGACAATACGAACACCTCGTGCTCCCACCAATGGCTGTGATGGGGCGAGGAATGGCCGGGTTCTACGTCGAACACGCGCATATTGAAAAAGGGCGCCCCCTCGTCCGGTCCGATGACGACCCGCATCTTCACACCCTCGGCTGCGGGCTGCGCCTCCACATCACGAAAGTCCTGAACACGAATCATCCGTCCCTCCTCTGTATAAAAGGGCCACGACAGATTTCAACTCAGATCCGCTCCCCTTCTCGGATCCTATCTCCCACTAGCAGCCAACTGATCGCGGCAACGAGCAGGCGCCGCCCGATCCCAACGTAGGTGGCCTTCTCTGTCAGCACATCCGCAAAATGGCGCGCGGTCGCCGGATTGCGCACGCCGATCTGGTAGGACAGGCGAGGCAAACGATAGTAGGTATTGGCCACCATCCCCGCCGTCGCCAGGCTGTGGCTTATCCCGCGCCAGATCGCTGTCTCGTAACCAGTCAGGTCATCGGATACTATGGCCTCCGCCGCCAGACGAGCGCTGATGATGGCGTAACGAATCCCCTCGCCCAAGAGCGGGTCCATCAACCCCGCCGCATCGCCCACGAGCAAGCAACGCCGGGTGGATAGGGGCTCTTGCGGCACGGTGCCCGTGGAATGCCGTGCGACGCGCAACCAGGGCCACCAAGGGGTCTGGTAGCATGGCAAGAGATGGCCGTGGATCTGCACGCCTTCGAGAGGAATGCCCAGCCGGTTCATTTCGCGGTGCAAGGACGTGTGCAGATCCACACGCCCCTGGCGCACCCGTCCGATGCCCACCGACAGATGATCTCCCTTGGGGAATACCCAGGAATAGCCCCAGGATATGCTCCCCAGGGCAAAGAAAGCCCTATCTCCGAATTCCTGCTCCAGGCCATCTTTGGCAGCCAAGGGTACCTCAGCTTCCAGAGAGCTACCCCATTGTCGCGCCCGGCGTAGTCCCATGCACCGCGCCACCAGGGAGGATGCTCCGTCTGCGCCTACCAGGTAACGCGCCGAGAGCCTGCGATCTCCGGCCCGCACTTGTACCCCGTTGCCATCCTCGCTCGCGGTGGTGATAGTCACGCCATCCATCACGTCCGCGCCCGAGCGCGCCAGCAGAAAAGCATCGAACTCGTCGCGCATGACCATCATGACTGGCTGGTCCCGCAAGGTTATGTCCACTGCACGTTGGCCTGGGAAAGTGAAACGAACAGCAGTTGGCGCCGACTGGATCACGTTGTCGAAGGCAAAAGGAAAACGCTCGAGCGTGGGTCGCGGGATCGCCCCACCGCATGGCTTGTAGCGTGGAAGCCGGGCCTTTTCCACCACCAGCACCCGGAGCCCGGCCTGGGTCAGGAACCAAGCGGCTGCCGCTCCCCCAGCGCCCGCGCCAGCAACGATAACATCAAAGTCAGGTCGGTTCATCGCATCTGGTTCCGCTCGTACCCCTCGATCATCCTAATCTGCACCAATCCCCCCCGCCAAAGGCAGAGGATCTAGGATGTCTCGAAGCCCAAACCCTGCTCGCCAGCATCGACCTGTATTTCAGTACCCGGCGGAGGATCGGCGGCGAGCAGATAGTCTGCCAACGGCTCGCGCAGATAGCGACGAATGATGCGACGCAGCGGGCGCGCGCCCCACTCGGGATGGTCATTCTGGGCCAGCATCCAGGTGCAGGCATCTTCGCTGACGTGAAGGCTCACGCCGCGTGCCTCCAACAGATTGGTCTCTTTCTTGAGCATCAGTCCCAGGATGAGGCGCAGTTGCTCTTGCGATAGGGGATGGAACAGAATGATCTCGTCCAGGCGATTCAGGAACTCGGGACGGAGGGTCGATTTGACCAACCGCATGACCTGGTCCCTGGTAGCCTCGGTCAGCACCGGCTCGGTGAGGTATTCGGATCCCAAGTTGCTGGTCATGATGATGACGGCCTCGCTGAAGCTGGCGGTGCGGCCCTGTCCATCGGTCAGCCGGCCTTCCTCCATCACCTGCAGCAGGATGTCCAACACGCGAGGATGCGCCTTCTCCACCTCGTCGAATAGAACCACGGTGTAGGGCTTGGCGCGCACAGCGTCAGTCAGTTGACCCCCGCTCTCATAGCCGACGTAGCCCGGCGGCGCGCCGATGAGTCGATTGACCGTGTGCTCTTGTTGGTACTCGCTCATGTCCAGCGCGACGGTGGCATCCTCGTCGCCAAAGAGGAACTCGGCCAACGCCTTGGCCAACTCGGTCTTGCCCACGCCAGTCGGCCCCAGGAAGAGAAACGAGCCGACCGGCCGGCGGGGATCCTTCAACCCAACCCGTGCGGTCTTGACGGCGCGGCTCACAGCCAGAACCGCCTCATCCTGGCCGATAATGCGCTGGTGCAGATGCTCGACCATGTGCGCATAGCGTCCCCGTTCGTCTGCCCCCAACTTTGCGACGGGGAGGCCGGTCATCAGGCTGGCCGCCAGCGTCACGTCCTCGGCATCGAGCTGGGCGTCAGAGTCCGCCGGTGAGTGGAATGCCAGGTGAGGCTGGGCGGCCATCCGCAGCAGCGCGCACGCGCGGTGCAGCAACTGCAGTGCACTGGCAGGGAGCATCGTTTCGGTGAGGTAGCGTTTGGCCAGGGTGGCGGCGACGCGCAGCGCTTCATCCGAAATGGTGAGCTCGTAATCCGCTTCCGCATGAGGTTTGTGGACACGCAAGATCTCGACCGTCTCATCGTGACCCGGCTCAGGCACCTTGAGCACATGGCTGTGCTCTGCCAGGGTGGTGTTGCTCGCTAGGCGAGTCTGGTAATCCGCATCGGTAGCAGTTCCTATGACTGCAGCCCGGTCATCCAGAAAGGCGCGCTGCACTGCGGCTTGAGCTTTGTGAAACTCGGCCTGCAGGACGCCTCCGAAAAAGCGCTGCAGATTGGGCAGGAACAGCACGCCGCCCGATGCTTTGCGCTGCCCAGCCAGCACGGCCCGTTCCGCATCAGCCAGCAGAGCCGGTTCCGCGACCGCCACCACCGATTTGATCGCCTGCGGCCCTTTCTCCTCGGCGATAAGCAGTGCCAGGCTCTGAACCAGCGACCTCTTGCCCACACCCGCGGGACCCAACAGGATCACGTGGCGGTCGCGGGCCAGGTTCAGCAGGCTTAAAAGATCCCGGAGCAGGTCCTGGCGAAAGTACACCGGCCGCAACTCGCCCTCACGAGCCTGGGCCACCAGGTCGCGCGTGGTCGACTGCCGCGCCAGCACGGTGTCGCTTAGCAAGGAACTCATGGACGTGGGCGTGATGCCCCTCTTCTGCAGTAGCCCAGCCGTGGAAACGCCCGTCTGGCACATGGCTGCCAACGCGTCTTCTGTGCCCGTCCATATCTCGCCGCGGGCACGGGCTATGCTCAACCCCTCATCCAGTATCTCCAACATCTCGGCTCCCAGGGAGACGCGAGAGCCATCCTGGGCTATGAAATCAAAGTCCACACTGGAAGCACGCCGGGTGCGAGCCTGCGCTTCGACCGTCTGGGTAAGGTCGCTCAGTTTGAAGCCGCGTTCCTCAGCGAATCGCGCCAGCACCTTGTGAGCGGCGCAGGACTCGGTATCCAAGAAGGCAAGAAGCAGGTGCTCCGGCATGAGCACCCGCTGCCGGAGACCGCGCATGATCGCGGCCGCTTCGTTGACCGCAGAGGTCAATTCCTCGGACAGAATATCAGGCTTCAGGGTTCCCATGGACACACTCCCAAGACAGCATACGAGGCAAGGGCCGCACGGCGCACGGTTCGCACCACCGTCGCGATTGTAGCATCAGCGCAATGCTTTGTCAAACACCCTGGAGAACATGCTAACGATACGCAAGCCGAAATGCGAGGTAGAAACAGGTGTGTACTTTGAGATCGGGCGTCTCGATTGTGCCGAGCCCCAGCCCGTTGATGCGGTCACTGGGATAGCCAAGGACACGGACGGAGTAGGACCCAAGGGTGTTGTACATGGGAAAGCTCGCAGCGTACTCCGGTGGCGACACATCCTTCACCACGAGGTTGGCGCTGCCCCCCGCCCATTCGACCACCACCCGCTGGCCCAGAGCGCGGCTGCCGTCGGCGTTCAACACCTCAATATAGATGCTGTGCCTGCCCTCCGATTCCCCTTCGTCCGCCCACTGAGCGTCGACTAGCTGCCAAAATGGCTGGCCCTGGGGGACAGAGACGGGCTCGAGGTGAACACCTAGCAGGGACAGGCGCCCGTCCAGGGTGCGAACCAGCGGCGGGGAACCTTGCGTCGCTGTCGGGAGAGGGGTTGCCGTGGGAGAGATCCTCCTGACCCGAGGCTTGGGTACCGGGGTGGCAGTTTCGGTGGGCGTAGACGTCGCGGTCGGAAGGGGCGTCGACGTGTGCGTAGGGGTGGGGGTGGGCGTAGGTGTGTGCGTGGGAATCGGCGTCATGGAGGGCGTGGACGTAAAGGTAGGGCGGAAGGTGCCGCGAGGCCAGGGAGTCGGGCTGGGCATGACTGCTGCCACGGGTTCCTCCGCCACAGCAGCCCCACTAAGAACAGCGTACAGCAGGAGCCCCACCAGAATCGAGGCGAGAGCGGCAAGGCCTAGCAACGTTCCCTGCCAGAACCTTCGTCTGGCAACCAGCTCCCTCTGGGAGAGCCCCCTGCTGGTTGGCGGCGGAGCGACTGGCGCCGGCGGCACTGGGGCTGGGGGCTCCTGGGCAACGATCGTGGGAGCAGGCGGAACCTTCTCCAGTGCAGCCAGGCCCTTCAGCGCTGTCTGGTTGCCCGGATTTAGAGCCAGCACCTGGCGGAGGCAGAAAGCCCTGCCCTGGGGGGTATCGAGGACAGAGGAGAGCCACAGCCAGGCGGCCTCCGATCCCGGATCGTCCTGGATCACCTGGGTGAGAAGCTGACGGGCCACGGTCCTGTCTCCAGCCCTGGCTGCTGCGATGCCCCGGGCCAGGAGAAAATTGCCAGCGCTCATGGACGGCCTCCTCGATTTCGCAGGGACTTTCTCATCATCACCACCAGGGGCAGTAGGGCGCACACGGCGACCACCGCCACCATCCCTGCGCTGGCAGCCCATCCCGCATCGGGCAGGATCCCCCACGACTCTGGGCGGACCAGGCGCAGTGCGTAGAGGATATAGCCCAACATCCCGCCAATGATCGCGAGCAGGACCCAACGGACCATAATGACCGGCTGCTTGCGTCGCTCGCCCAGAAGCAGGCATCCCAGGGCAGCAACCGCAAGCGTGGCACCCGCTGCCAGCAGCAGATCGATGCCAGCAGGAGGCTGATCAGTGACAGCGGCGGATGGTGGTGCTGTCGCTGCCAGCGCCGGCGTGGAGATTGGTTGGGGAGTAGAGGTCGCTGCGCGGGTAGGGCGGACTGTCGGAGAAGGGGATGGAGTGCGCGATGCGGTGGCGGTAGGCGTAGGAAGCGACTGGATTGACAGGGTCACGATCCCGGAATCGCGCGCCTCACCACTCTCCGCACGACAGCGAACCTGCCCGGCGTCGGTCAGGATGACGGTGCCTTCTGCGATTCCACCATCCGTCGCGACGGAGAGGGGCGGCGCGTAGGCACCCCCGGTGTATTCGACAAAGAGTGTCACCATCGTCCCGTCGCGTACGCGGTGGCCGTTGCGATCCACGATCGGTCCGGCCCGCAGGCGCGCGCTCACAGGGGGCTGAAGGCTGGCCCCGCGCTCCGGCTCCAGCAGGTCCAGTGGGATCGTTTGGTCAGGATCGGGCGCGAGCTGGCGTTGCAGGTCATAGTTGACGCCTGCGACGTCCACGGGCGACGCGCCACCGGGAACGAGCTCCCCAAACAGCACCCGCACCACCGTGTCAACAAAGGGATCTGCTTTGCTGTAAGCTCCCAGATACAGGCTCAACTTGCTGATCTCGGTAGTATCCAGGTAGTAGGGAGCATTGAAGGCCATGACCACCAGTCTGGCATCATATGCCGCGCTCAAACTGTGATTCAGAAAGAGCTTGACCGTATCCGAGTTTGACCCTTTTGCCAGGTTCAGGTCCTGTTGGGCGAACAAGATCCAATCAGCATCTTCCAGCAAGGCGCCCACGTCAGTCTCGACCTGCTCACCAGCCAGGAATCTCCGCAATTGGCCGAATGGCAGGCTGGTGATGTCCGCAGGATCCACCTGTTCGGTGCCCTCCGGGCCGTAGGTGCGGAGGATGGCCTCCTCTACTGCCGTCTGGCTCAGAGGGGAGAAGGGCTGGCACTCCTCGGCGGGGCACTCGCTTACGGGCCGGGCATCGGTGAAGATGAGGAGCCTTTCTCCAGATTGGGGCGGCAGGAGCAATGCACTGAGGTCGGGATAGAGCAACGTAACCGATTCATTTGCTATGCGCTGGGTGACCTCGATCCCCAGCCCGCAGACCTGCAACGCAGCGGCGGGATGAACCTGCACGGCATCGAGGGCGAACTCGGGGTAGAGCCTCAGCTTGAGGCGCAGGATTTTGGACACAGACTCGTCGACGCGAGCCGCAAAGGCAGGGTTGGCGCGGTACTCGCTACGGAAAAAGGCAATGGTGTCGCGGGTGTTGCGAAACTGATCGGCCCAATCACCATTGAGGCCAAACTGTGAGAGCAGCAGTAGATCGTTGCCAGCAAGAAACGCTTCTTTCGCAATGCGTCGATGGGGGAAGGTGCTCAGCGTCGGATCAAAGGTCTTGCGCACGGCAGGAACGCCCAGGCTATCGGAGACCATCAAGCCAGTGGCCCGCCATGCGGAAAACCCTTCCAGACCGAGGATCGCCTCCATGGCCTCAGCGTCAAAGCTAACCGGAGCTGTAAACTGCCGGATCTCGCCCTGAAAATCGCGATAGCGAATGTGGGAAGACATCAAGGCATCGGTCACCGGTTCGTCGCCTGCTTCTCCGCCGGTGATGGCAGAAAACGGGACCAATTCGACCTGCTGTAGCGCGGCGAGCGACTTGTCCACGGTGGCGACCTCTTCTCCTGGCAACCGGTCCGATCCGCCATGGCCGGGGAAATGCTTGGCCACCGTCGCCACCCTGCCACCGCTGCCTCGGTGCACCCCCTCGATGTAGGCACGGCCCATCTGTCCCACCCACATTGGATCACCGCCAAAGGTCCTGCTGCCCATATCGCCCAGAGTCCCGGGCTGCGGGTTGTCCAACACATCCACACTGGGGCCTAGCAAGAGATTGATACCCATCGCCGCAAGTTCGAGCCCGGTGACTTGGCCCACGTCGCGGGCGCTGGCAACATCCCACGTGGCGCCGATGGCAAGTGCATTGGGTAGAGGCGTGGTGCCCCCCGTGATCTGGGTGTACGGATAACCATCGCCTTCGTGCTCTACGGCGACGAATAGCGGCACCTCCGTACCTCCGGCCATGGCCAAAACTTGTAGGCTGTTGGTCAGCTCGGCTACCTCGCGGGGCGTGTCTGTACTGTTGTGAAAGTTGGCATTGGCAGCCAGGAGGACAACGCCGCCCACGTGATCCTGCTGGATCAGCGTGGCAACGTCGGTGCCGGTACCGGCCTCGTTGCCCTCAAAGGCGACCAGGAAGAGCTGTCCCACTCGCTCTTCGACGGTCATGGCCGAAAGGAGCGCTTCAACCTGGAACTCCAGGTCGGGAGCTGCATCTTGGGCAAGCAGTAGCCTCGGTGGGAACAGCACAGTGAGCGCCATCATCAGCAGGAAAAGCCGATGGCTCACCCTAAAGACCTTGCCACAACCTCGAAAGATACCACTGTTGCCCATAGCAGGGCTTATGATACCTCAAAACCAGCCAGAATACAAGTAATGGAGCGTTATCATCTCTGGAACAGAAGAGAAACCCGCCATCCCAAAGGAGACGGGTTTCTTTGGCGCAAGAGAGAGTGGAAAAGACGCCGCCTTATCTAGATCTCGTCGTACACGCCCCTGAGTTGGTTCAGTTTCACCCGGCTGACCTCCCGCGCCATATTGATCGATTCGTGGATGTACCGGGCCAGTTCCCCCTGCTGGCTCTTGGTATCGCTTTCGTCGCGGTTCCTCCAGCTCACCAGGACCTCCCGGATCCGATATCCTGCTCTGTCGACAAGGTACAAGAACTCGACATCAAAGGCCGTCACCTTCCAGCCGGTAGGCTTTTCCTGCTGCCTGAGAAACTCGAGATGCGGAAAGACTCGCAGCAACACCTCCCGCCGGCAAAGCTTGAACCCGCACTGCGTATCCATGATGCCCGGGAGCAAAAAGAGACGGCGCAAGGTCAGAAACACAACACTGCCCGCCTTGCGTAGCAGGGAAGATCCCTCGCGCGTGGTTTGGCGCGACCCTATGACGGCGTCGAATCCCTGCTGGTACCAGGGGAGCAGCTTGTCCAGCTCGCGGAGCGGCGTGGACTGATCCATGTCTGAAAAAAGGACCATCTCGCCGCGCGCCTGTTGGATACCCTCCCACACTGCTGCAGGCTTGCCGCCATGGGGGATATTGAACAGATAGAAACCGGTCTTGCCCTCGATAAAGCGCTCGATCAGACTTTTGCTGGCGTCGGTGGACTCGTCATTGACAATGATGACCTCCCACGGCAACGCCTGCCCGGCGAGATATTGGGTTACCTCGTCCAGCACGCCCCGCTCGAGGTTCTTCTGCTCATTGTAGCAGGGAAAGATTACAGAAAGGACCGGTTGTTGTCTATCAATTGCCATATTCGATCTCTTGAGCGGCAGGCGACCGGAAGAACCTCTCCCCTGCCACTTTGCGCCGCAACCGCGCGGGCTTCGGTTCAACCTTGTAGCCGTCTCGGCTCGCGCAATGATACACTGTCCACCCCACTTTGTCAACCACGCCCCGTGGGGTCGCCGCCAGCCTCTTTTGGGAGCAGATAGCCCAATTCCGTGAGCGCTTTGCGTAGACGGGCCAGATCGCGCTTGCGGACCAGGGCGCTGGTGGGCGATAGGACTCTGGCGATGAGTTGCTGGGTCTCGGGAAGCGCCGACAGTTCCCGTAGCACCCTCTCACTCTTGACCCGGAGCAGGGCAACCTCTTCCAGGTGCGCTTGATCAAATCGTCCGGCCCAGAGTTGAAGCTGGCCCACCACATTCGCCGGCAGGGGACGCCCGCTAGCCTGTTTCAGGAAGGCTAGCATCTGCTCCACCTGTATGCCGCGCGACAACGCCCGCCCCAGGCTGGCGGGCGCAAGATGGTAGTGCAGGGGTCCGGCGCTCGCCTGGCCCCTCGAAACCCTAGGCTCCGCGTCCCGGGGATCTGCGAAACGCTCAAGTTGGAATCGCGTATAGAGACTGGCGGGCAAAGGGACCTCCACGCTGAGGTCGGGACGAACAACAATAGGCGGCGAGGGCTGCCCGGCTATCCCTTCGGCCGTCAGGCCCAGGAAGCGCGCTCCAGGCCCGGTCAGGCGACAGGCATCGCCTTCAACAGTGGCCTCCACGACGCCCAGCCAACAGAGGGGTCCGGCGAGCAGATCGGTGATGAGTGCGCCCTCTACCTGATCCCACGACGCAAAGCCTGAGAGATAGTCACCGCTGGCGGCGTAGCGAATATACCAACTCGTATAGTCGCCGTCGGGACGTTGAAAATCGGGCTCAGTCTCTCTAACCGCCGCGACGAAGGAACTCATCGACCACCACCCCTCCAGCGGGCAGCGCGCCAGTAGGGGTAGCAGCGCCTGGCGGGTGGCCACCGGATCATTTTGCCACGGCGTCTCCCTATCGCAGATAAGGGACGGCACCCGGCACAGGTCATTCCAGGTTGGATCGTCGCGCCAGGCCTCCTGCAACATGGAGTACTGCCGGTCCTGCGATGCCACCAACCACCGCTTGACCGGTGCCGCGTCCAGGCGGAGGAACTCGCCTTGCCGGGCGGCAAAACCCAAGCGCCGGGCCAGATGCTGCAAGAAGACAAAGCGCCGCTCTCCGCCATCGTCCATCCGGCGGCGGAGGGTAGCCAAGTCTCGCTGTCCCAGGCGGCCATCGGCATACGGACGGACATCGTGATTCTGGAGGTAGACCAGATAGGCAAACATATCGTGGACCAGGGCAGCACTTTCGCCTCGCGGGGCGGCAGGTGGCGGGATACTCTCAACGACAAATGCGGGCGGTGCCACCTGGACTGGAGGCAACAAGGGGATCAGGTCATCCGGGACAAAGGCAAATTCGCCCGGGCCGCTCTCATCCTGGTCAAACGCGTAAAAGATCAGAGCCGCGTACAACAGCTCCTCTGCAGGGTTCATCGGATCCTGCCAGGGAGCTTCGCGCTGAAGCCGGCCAGGCCCGATCGGCCGGACTTGGCCAAAGCGCCGGGCAAAACTCGGGACGCGCATCCGCCCGCCCGCTATCTGAAGGGCCTCCAACGCTTCCCGGCCTTCCGGGCTGAGCCGGGCAAGGGCTGTCTGCACCGAGGTGGGCTCGAGCAAAAGCGCGGCCAACTCGTCCACAGCCTCAGCTTGGCGATTCCTGGCGAGTGTCACCCCCCGGTTCCGGGCCAGGACACGCAGCATGGCCATGTCATTGTCTATCAAGAAACGATGCAATTCGCGCATTAGATTCGCCCAGGCACGGCCAGGCATCTGGCTGAATTCTCGAGCCAGCACAGATCCGTAACCGATTCCTCCTCAGTCCTGCGAAACGCCCACAAGATGCCGGTCTCCCGTTGGTTATTTGCCAAAATCGCTACAGCAGAGTATAATATCGCCCACGTGTGCCCAGGCCGGGCCGGCCTCGACCGTGGGCGCACATGGAGATGAACCATGAATGGATCCTTGTCCTCTTCCGATCTGAACAAGACGGCGGGCTTTCTCGGAGGCCTGATCATGCAGGCCCGTTTCGCATGAAGACTGCTGAAGGATGGTCGTGTGCCCGGCTGGGTCAAGACGTGCACGCTACGCCACCGAGTCTCCCACACCCTCTACCATCTTGATTACCGCATCCTGGAGGATGCGCGTTCTGAGTGACGCATACAGCCCCCTAGATAAAGGAGCATTGGATGACCGACGTCCGATACCGCCTCCCTAATGAGGTGTCTACCAAACTACAGATCTCTCCCTCTACCCTGCGTAGATGGTCCAGAGAATTCAGTCCATTCCTGTCAGACGCAGCGGGCAGGCCCCACGACGAGGCTGAGGGCAGGATCAGCCACAGGCGGTATACAGACGCGGACCTGGAGACTCTAATGACGATCAAAGGGCTGTTGTCTGAGGGACTGACGTACCCCCAGGTCGTCAAGCGTCTCGAGGTGCTGCAACCGCCCAGGATCGATGCCGACGTATTCATCGAGGATGATGAGGATCCCATCACCAGCCTCGATCTCTCCCGCCACGATTCGACCTACGTACCAGCAATGACTGTTCTGGCTGACACCCTCCACACTGTCGCTGACGGCCAGCAACTGCTACTTGGTAGCCAGCAGGCCAATCGCGAACTTTTGACCGTCGTGCTGCAGGACAACTTTAACCTCAAACAGGAGAATGCCAAGCTTCGCGAGCGCATGCTGGAATTGGAGCGAGAGCTAGTCTCGACGCGACGGCGCGAGGAGGCGCAGATCAGAGGCCTTGATTCGCGCCTGAGACAAGTTGAAGAGGAGCTTCGCCCCAAAGAGCCCGTTCCCACACAGAACAGCAGCTCCGGCTGCCTGGGCCGGATCCTGGGCATCTAGCGCATAAAGCCTCAAGAACCCGATCGCGCTGGCTCGCAGCTCTTCCTCCATCAGGCTTGGTATTCTGCCTCCCCAACTAGGTCGTACTCCATTGCCCCGGTGATGCGCGCTGGCAAGATCTCACCCACGGGCAGTTCGCCCGGCAGGAGCACCATGCCGTCGATTTCCGGAGCATCGCGATAGGTTCGCCCCACGCTGAGCCCGTCGCCCTGGCCTTCGACGAGCACGTCCATGGTCCGCCCCACCAGGGCCTGGTTTCTCTCCAGGGATATCTCCTGCTGTAGCTCCATCAGCCGGTCATAGCGCTCCGACTTGACCTCCTCGGGCACGAGATCGGGCAGGACGGCCGCAGGCGTCCCATCCTCCATCGAATAGACAAACACCCCGACACGGTCAAAGCGGCATTCTGCTACAAAGCGCAGCAGGGCGTCGAACTCGGGCTCTGTCTCACCCGGATAGCCGACGATGAAGGATGTGCGCAAGGCAATGTCGGGCATAGCATGTCGCAGATCAGCGATCAACCGCCG
>JBFFCR010000041.1:0-14662 GCA_041559855.1 Anaerolineae bacterium
GGACGCAGCACTTCCTGTCTCTGCAAGGTGCAGCTACGCAGAGTCATCCACAGAGATAACCAAACAGCACGCGATTTCGGGCGGGGATCCCCACGACAGCACTGATCACTCGCGCTGGCTGGCACCTGCAGCAAGGCCCGCGCGACAGGGCGGCATCCCTGTGTCAGATATTGGCCTCGCGCCACCAGTCTGCGCCGGACTGCAGGAAGGCGAGGCCGGTCTGGATCAGGGCCAGGGCTTTGTCAAGCGAGTCCTCCTCCGGGTAGTAGGCCCGCACGGCGCGATGGAAGGCCCCGATGGCGTGGTGCAGGGGGCCGTCGTGGGGCAGGCACTCGATGGCCTCCTCCTTGGCAAGGCCCCAGAGCGCGATGGGGTCTTTGCCCGGGTTCTCGAGGGTCAGCACCTGGTAGAGGACGGGCCAAACCTTGGTGCATAGCAGGCGCAGGCTGCGCTCGAGGCGGACGCCGCCAGGTCCGAGGAGCTTGCCCATGATGAAATCAGGCGTTGTGTCGAGCTCGTCAAGGGCCTGGCGGGCCGAGCGGCGCAGGTCGTCTGCGGTAGCCTCGGGCACGGGCAGCCTGCCCGCAACTAGATGGTAGGCGCCAGGGATCGGGCCGACGAGGCCGGGTTCGGGCTGTGATCTGCGGGCATAGCACTGTACATAACGGAATGGCCAGAGGCGGATGCCATCCAGGTCGCGGCGGATGGCAAAACCCAGTTCAAGGGGGAGTTGTCCGCGCGAGCTGAAGGCTGTGTCGTGAAGGTAAAGCTGAAAGTCGATGTCAGAGCAGTTGGGGATCACACCCCCCTTGACCGCCGAGCCGTGCACGATCAGGCCGATGAACCAGGGCGCAGTGTGCTTCCAGTACACGCTGGCGACCTGCCGGACGATGGGCATGGCCTCTGGCACGAGGCCGGAAGTGTCTGGCATGGCGTCCACGAGTGACAGCACTCCTTGCCTAGCTCCTACGCTGACATCGAGCCTGCCGCATCCGGCATCGTGTCAGGCGGGAAGTGGATGGACAGGCGCTTGACGGCTAGGCGATCGACATCGAGGATGCGGAAGCTGATGTCGCCGCTGCGGATCTCGTCGCCAACCTGGGGCCTGCGCCCGAGTTCGGCAAGGATCAGCCCGCCGATAGTGCCGACGGCATAGTCATGCTCGGGTATGGGTACGTAGGCTGCGAGGTCGTCCAGTTGGGCCAATCCGAGGACGATCAAGTGTCCAGGTTCCACGAGTGTGATGGGCGCCTCCTCCCCCTCGTCGAACTCGTCGCGGACCTCACCAACGACCTCTTCGAGTAGGTCCTCGAGGGTGACGAGGCCGAGAGTGCCGCCATGCTCGTCGATAACGATGGCCATGTGCTGGTGGAGTCGCTTGAAGTTGGCCAAGAGGCTCTTGACTGGCAGTGATTCAGGAACGAAGGAGACCTTGCGGAGCAATGCCGGCAGATCATAGGCGTCGCCGGCAAGCTGCTGGCGGACCAGGTCTTTCAGGTGGAGCATGCCCACGATGTTGTCGATGGTGCCCCGGTAGACTGGCAAGCGGCTGTAGGAGATCGCCGGGATCAGGTCGAGCAGTTGCTGCTCGGGGATGGTGATGGGAATGGCGGTGATGAGGGTGCGGGGGATCATGACCTGTTCGACCCGCTCCTCGGAAAAGTCAAGGATGTTGGCGATGAGCTCTTGCTGGCGCTCATCAAGTAGGCCGCCCGCGTAGCTTTCGAGGACGACCATCTCCAGCTCGTCCGGGGAATAGAGACGGCTATCGCTGCCGGGCGGCGGCACACGCAATAGCTTGAGGGTGAGCAATCCGATGCGGTTCAGAATGGTCACTGGGATGGAAAAGAGCCTGCCAGCGAGGCGCATGAAGGTGCTGAGGGCGAGCACGGTCCGCTCTGGTCCCTGAAGGGCCATCGACTTGGGGACCATCTCGCCAAGGACGACGTGCAGATAGGTGACGCCGATCAGGGCGATCACGAAGGAGATGGTATGGACGATGGCTCCCTCCAGCTCGAACCAATCGTGCAGCGGGCCTTCGATGACATGGGCGATGGCGGGCTCGGCGTACATGCCCAGTCCCAGGCTAGCGAGGGTGATGCCCAATTGGGCCGTAGCGATGTAACGGTCGGTACGGGCGCGGTCGTTCAAGACCTCGCTCACCCTTTGCGCGGCACGGTTCCCATCACGGGCCAGTCGCTCGATGCGTGGCGGACGTGCTCCGATGACGGAGAATTCGGCAGCCACAAAGATGCCATTGACCAGGATCAGAAGGGCAATGATGATGGCAGGCACGACAAGCACCATCACTGCACCTCCTCGGAGGGATCGGGGTTCTGGTCGGTCAGGGTGATGCGAACCGATGTCGCTGCGTTGTGGGCCACTGCCTCTACCTGGAGGATGATACCCTCGATCTCGACTGTGTCGCCCACCCGAGGCACCTGCCCAAGTCGTTCCATGATGAGCCCGCCGACGGTCGCTGCGGCATCGCTCGGCAGATCGATCTCGAGCATGTCGTTGAGGTTGCTGATGAGCATGTCGGCGCGAACGACGACGCGGCCCTCGCCGGCGGGCGTGATCAGTGCCCGCTCCTCATCGAACTCGTCCTGCAATTCGCCAAAGAGCTCCTCGATCAGGTCCTCACGCGTGACCAGGCCGGCAGTTCCGCCGTATTCGTCCAGGACGATAGCGAGATAGCTCTGGGTCTGGTCCAGGCGATCCCAGAGGGCCGGCAGGGAGAGGGATTCAGGTACATAGGGTACGGGCCGCAAAATGCTGCGCAGACTCGCATCGGGCTTGGAACGCTGTAGCGCGAACAGGTCGCGGAGGTGGACAAAGCCAACAATCTGGTCGATGTGATGCTCATAGACGGGAATGCGGGTGAAAGCTGACTCGGCGGCCATTTCGAGCACGCGCCCTACCGGCTTGTCGATGGAGGCTGCGACCATGCGATTCCTGGGTATGGCGATGTCCCCAGCCGGAGTGCGGCTGCTGCGGAACACGTTTTGCAGGAACTGGCGCTCATCGGCATCAATCAGGCCGCCGCGGTGACTTTCGCGTACCAAGATGACAATCTCCTCTGGCGAATGGACGTGGGCATGCTCGTGGTGGGCTGCGATACCAAGCAGTCTGAGGATCAGGGCGCCACTGCCGTTAAGGATGACGATCAGCGGCTTGAGAAGATAGTCGGCCGACCACTTGACCGGCAGCACGGTGATCAGAGCCAGTCTTTCGGGATACTGGATGCCAATGGACTTGGGTAGCAGCTCGCCCAACACCACCTGGAGGATGGTGAGGAAGGCGAGTACCAGGGTGGCCGCGATGGCGCCTGACGCGAGTCCCAGGGGCAGACGGTCGAGCCACGGCACGAGAAGCGGGGCGATCTGCCGCTCGCCATAGATGCCCAGGACGATGCTGGAGAGGGTGATGCCCACCTGGCTGGCGGCGATATAGTTGTCCAGTTTCTTACGGTCCTGGAGAATGGGCAAAAGGGTCCGGGCCAGGGCGCTGCCCTCATCGGCGAGCTGGGCAATGCGCGTTTTGCGGGCGCTTACGGAAGAGAACTCGCCAGCGACAAACAGGGCGTTGATAGCGATCATCGAAGAGACGACGAGTAGTATGATGAGGATGGTGACCATGTTCAGAACTCCACCTCGGCGATCTGTTCGAGATCAATGAGGCTCTCGATCGGCTCCAGATCATCCTCGAGCTCGTCAATGAAGGCCGCGCTGACGCCGCGTTCACATAGCGAGCGATAGTTGCAGAAGCGACACTGGTCTTGGTCGTCGGTGAGGGGCCAGATTGGCTCTGCACAAGCGGCAGTCTCGAGAATGAGGTCGCCCAGGTAGGCGAGTGCGGCGCTGTGGCGGATTTCATCGTAGGCGAAGCGCTCAGTTGCTCCGTTGCTCTGGGCAAACCAATAGATCATCTCCACCTGGTCCGGTGCGGGGGGCTGGCCGCCGTTGAGGGCTGCGCCAGCCTCGACGGCTAGAGCCTGATACACGGTGGTCTGCAAACGGCGGGCCAGGTGCGATCTCCGGGGGCGCCTGGCCGCCGTCTTCCAGTCGACGATGACAAAGCGCTGGCCTGGCTGCACAGCCAGCAGGTCGTACTTTGCCAGGAGACGGTGTCCGGCCAGGGGCGCGGCAAAGACGACCTCGGCGCGGCGGGTGGCATCGGGTAGACCGCTGGGTGGCCTATGGAGGAAGGTCTGCCACCAGCGTGCCAGGGTGTCGTCGTGGATGGTCTCAGCCAGACGCTGGGGATCGATGCCGCGAGCGTGTTGGTGTGCAAGGCGGTGCAGCGCGGCGCCCCGCTGCAAGTGCAACTCGAGTTGGTCAGGCTGGTCGGTGATAAGGGCGGGCCAGGGCTGCATGAGCACATAGCGCAACTGGAAGCGCCGCTTGCAATCGACATAATCCTGCAGGTTGCCCTGCGTGAACTGGAAGGTGTCAGGCAGGGTCATGAACCTTGCTCCTCTCTGTCGTTGGCAGCTGCGGCAGTCCAGTAGTCCTGCAGGGCGATAAGGGGCACCGCAGGTTGGAGTTTGATCCGGCTCCTGCCGGTGTTCCAGGTGACGATCAAGTCCTTCTTGGCGCGGGTGATCCCCACATAGAGGAGGCGCAGCCGCTCGGAGACATAGTCGAGGCGGGCGCTCTGTGTGGCCTCCTCCTCGACGTACTGGGTGTTGGACTCTGCCAAATCTGCGAGCTGGGCCAGGGCCTCGGCCTGCAGGTTCAGGCTATCGCGCACAAACCACCTCTCTGCAATATATGAATCGTGGGCGAGGCCGGAGGGAAAGTCATAGTTGTTGACTGACAGTAGATAGACCCGGTCCCACTCCAGCCCCTTGGCCTTGTGCATAGTGGTGACCGTGACCTCGCCTGCCGGCGGCTCGAATCCGGTATCCTCGCGGTCAAAGCCCAGGAACCTGCGCTCGTTCTTGGCAATGACGGCCAACTCCTCAACCAGCTCGCTGAGGCGATAAGAGGGATGAGCACGGGCGACCTCGCGCAGCAGGATGGCGAGCTTGTGGGCCAGGGCCAGCTCAGAAGGCTCGCGGAAGAGCTCGTTGGCCAAAGTGAGGATGAGCTGGTCAATGGGCAGGGAGGCAGCCAGATGCCAGCGGCGCGCCGCCTCGCGAAAGCCGGTGAGGAGGTCCACCTCGCTCTCCGGAATACCGGCGGCCTGGGCCGCCAGCCAGTCGTGGTCAGCGCGGGGCCAGAGGTAAGCCTCAACGGCAGGGCAGCCCCGGATGCGCTTTCTGACGGCCTCCATTGGCTCTTTGGCTTCGGGATCCTCCCGATCGTGGCGACGCCAGACGCCAAAGGCGACAGCTAACCTCTTGGCCGAGGTGGGATCGGCCAGGCAACGCAGCAGGTTGCCCAGGCTGCCGGCGGTATGGCGGGTGCTGGTGGTGGATTGGAGCAACTCGCGGACCGGGATCTCTCGCTGGCGGAGCAGGTCGACCAGCTCGAAACCGCGCTTGTTGCGCGGGGCGAGGGCTGCCACAGTCGAGTCCGGGTGATCGGGCAGCCAGCGCTGCAGCGAGTCGGCGACTGCTACGAGTTCCTGGTCCGGTGTAAAGTCGCGCTCGATCAGCCGAACGGCAGAGTCGTCGCGGGGTGGGTTGGGCTGAGGATCGCCGGGGCCGGTGGGGTGGATATGTTGCCGGTGCAAGGCGCGGTGGGCCTGCGGCGTGGGGTGGCTGGTCGACGCCCAGTCGACCAGGGTGTTGGCGATCTCGATGATGGCGGGTTGTGAGCGACCCGACTCGCCGAGGGTGACAGTGGCGACGTCCGTTTCGTCGAGATAGTCGATCAGAAAGCGGGGGTTAGCCGTAGTAAAGGTCTCGTAGATGGCCTGGTTGGGATCGCCGACGCGCACCCAGTTGCCCTCAGGGCCTGTTAGCAGGCGCAGGATCTCTTCTTGAAGCTGGCTCGAGTCCTGGGCCTCGTCCTCGAGGATGAATGGCCAGCGGTGCTGCAAGCGGCCCAGATAGTCGGTATCGAGGCGCAGGGCTTGGACGGCAAGACGGATCAGGTCGGTAAAGTCGACGACGCCGCGGTAGGCCAGGCTGCGTTGGTAGTCAGCATAGATCTCGGCGCCCATGCGTGCCAGCGCCAGCGGGTCAGGCGAGGAGCTCGCTGGCTGGTGCTGGCTCAGTTCCTCCAACAGCACTTCGGGACCAAGCTGCAGGTCTTTGGCGCGGTGGACAAAGGCCTTGGCCACGTCGCAGATGAGAGGAGGCCAGCGGTTGGACTTGATCCACTCGATCTGGTTGCCCTCAAGGTCGTGAGAGAGATAGGGATCGGCGGCGCCGGGGTGGGCGCGGAGCCAGGCGTCGACGGCGTCATCGCTCACGGCCTCCGCCCCGCGCTCGTCGATGATGCCAAAGTCGTCGGAGAGGCCGACCAGGCCGGGTCGCTCACGGACGATGTCGTGGGCAAGACTGTGCAGAGTGCGAACGCGGTAGCCATAGTTGGGCAAGAGGCCAAGCCGCTGCACCGACTCGTTGATCTGGCGGCGAAAGTTGTCAACAGCTGAGTTGACCAAAGTGACAATGAGTACCTGCTGGTCGTCGTCGATCCGCTCGGCGACAAGGCGCGCGGCGAGCTCGGCGAGGGTACGGGTCTTGCCGCTGCCCGGCACGGCGCTTATGCCCATCCTGCCGCCAGCGTATGCAAGCACCTCTCGCTGGGCCGGGCGCGGGATAAAGCCACTCATCGGCGACCTCCCCGGCGCTCGCGCAGGACGCGCTGCACTGCGAGCAATAGGGGACCCTGCTGCTCATACCCCTGCTCGCTAAGCTCACTGGAGGCAAGGTAGATACGCCTGCGGCAGCGTCGGGCCAGGCCCAGGATGAGCCGGCCGAGGGCCGCTTCGCGGGCTTGGACCTCATGCTGGTCAGTCCAGATGCTGTCTTGATCCCAGTCGCGCCGCAGCACGTAGGGATGGGTCAGGGGTTGGTAGATCCGTTCGGACCAGGAGTTGCTGCCAGCGTCGAGCCAGAACTGGATGGTGACAGGGCGGTTCATCATCAGAAATGTGTAGGCCGGCACCAACAGGACGGCATTCTCCGGACGCACCTGCCAGCTTGAGATGTATTGGGCAGCGACGACACCCTGCTCGACCAGGTCGACGTATTCCACTGCCAGGTCGTTCCCGCTGGATTGTGCAGGTTCCGAGTCCGTGCCATGGGTGGGTCTCTGCTGCTGGTAAACGGTAGCCTCATCTGATCGATTTGGCATTGCGTCGGGCGCTGCGCGCCCTCGCGGCGACGAGTGGGCGATGGGGCCGCCGGGCGGCATCGACTGGCGGAATTTCTGCACCGATTCGATCAGGTTGGCTGCGACAGCGCCGGCGTCAAAATCGCCGTGGAAGCCAAAGCCCGGCTGCGAGAGCAGCTCGCCAAAGAGACGGCTGAGGAAATAGTCCAGCTCCTCAGGCTGCCCTTTTTCGGCATAGGCTAGCAGCCATTCCCGCAACTCATCGTAGCGCGAGCCAAGGAGATAGCTGATCCGCTCGCGGATCTCGGGCACGATTTGGTGGAAGGATGTGAGAGATGGCTTCCCCTCGCTGGGGCGGTAGACAATGTCGGTCAGCAGCCGGGCACGCACCGGGTCCAGGTCAGCGATGGACAGCATCAGGGCGTGGGCCACATCGGCAGGCGGCGGGGGACGCCGCCAGGTGGGATGGGCCAGCTTGGCCAGGGTAAGGAGGGTGCGAGCTGCCGCTTCCTCGCGCAGGGCGCGGGAGGGGCGGTGGGTGCGCGCCTCGATGTGGTAGCGGGCGAGCCTCTGGGTCAGGGAGAAGCGAAGGGAGTCGCTGAGAAATGGCGCGAGCACAGCGATCTCGCCGGGCGGTACGGATTCCTCCATCACCAGGCGCGAGATCTCATCTGCTACCCAATCGAGCATCTGGGGGTGAAAGCGATGATCTGCGGTAGGCGGCACGAGGGCGGGCTCGTCGTCATCGCCCATCGTCAAAGGCGCTTCGCTGGCGACGGGCTGCTGGTCCTGCGGGAGAAAAGGGGTCGCCAGTTCGATCCCAAGCGCCTCGATCTGGGGGGTGGTGACATGTGAGCGAGAGAGTACCACTTTCTTCTTGCACAGCCAGCCCAATTCCAGCGCACCCTCGGGGTCGGCGCCGAGAAAAACGCGGTAGCCGCCGTCTGTGTCATAGATGATCAGGGCCGATTCGCACAAGGGTAGCCAGGTTCTAAGCAGATCGTGGCAGGCGGGTATGTCTTCCTCACAATTGTCCACGATGAGATGGCGGTACCCGCCTAGCAGGTAGCGGCGCAACTCGGGTAGGGGCAGGAGGTGGTGCTGGAAGGTTTCGATCTGCAGCGACCAGTCAAGGAGGTTTCCCTCGAGACACGCGCGGCGGAAAGCGAGGGCAACGGCCTGCACCTGATCAAAGACCCGCAGCATGGCCGAGTCGCCGGTCCAGGCTGCCTTGAGGCGGGACGCGATCTCGCTGGGCGGAAAGCCGACGGCGGCGGCTTTGTTGAGGTTGTCAATGATCTGGCTCACAAGGCGGGCGCGGGGAATCGTGATGCCGTCGAAAACGCCCTCGGATATGAAAGGCTGGACGATGCGATCCATGTAGTACTGAGCCGTTTCGAGAGTGAGAAAGCGGTGCGGATAGTCGGGTTGTGCAAAGCCAGCGCGCGCGGCGACAAGTGGCCAAAAGAGGTCTAGGGTGCGCCGGGCGAGCCCGCCGATGGTGGCAATGGTGACCATGCTGCCTGCGGGCGCGGCAGCGCTGTTCAGGGTGTCATAGTAGGGCGTGGCCAGGGTCCGCTGGGGGACTAGGATCAGGATCTGCTCGCCGGGGATGCCCACGGCGAGGAGGTGATCCATGCGACGCACTCCGAGGGTGGTCTTTCCGCAACCAGGCGGACCTGAGAGGAAAAGCGTGTGGTTGCCCGTGTGGGGAAAGGCGATCGGGTCGCTACTCATGATCAGTCCCGTCGGACCATTCGGGAGGCCACCAGCGACGGACGGTCTTAGACGCGCCGTACCAGTTGCGACCGTGCTTCCGCGAGTGGGTGACGCCATTTAGCACAACGGTTTCCGCCCCTTTAAGGTGGGCGCCGGAAAGCGGTACTATGCCATCGCCCCAGTCATCGCGCCAGGGGGAAAAGGCCTGGTAGCGGCGAAACGCTCGACGCTGGGCGCGGGTGCCGTAGGGGTGAGCCTGGATAGCACGACCGATGACGGGCAGGTAATGAACCGCATCGGCGTAGGTAGTACCGGGGACCAGACGATTGGCTTCGTCGGCAAGAAACCAGCCGGTGCAGGTTCCCTTGTCGCCGCAATGAGGGCTGCCGAGAGTGATAAGCAAGTCGACATGGTCGGCGCCAGCATAGGTCTGTCCCCAAACCGGCTCCCTATGGAGGTACAGCCGCCCGAGCAGGCCTCCGGCGCTGTGACCGACGAGCACAAAGCTGTCAGCGGCCAGCTTGCGACGGGCCCACCGGATGGTTTCGCGCACTCTTGATAACATGTGGGTTGCGTCTTTTCTCCAGTGCAGCAGGAGCCAATCCCAGTGTGCCAGCGGAACGCCGACAGCGGGCAGTCCGCTGACGTCTTCCAGGTGGCGGGCCATGCCGAGGTAACTGGTCCAGAGGGCGTTGAAGCCGCCGATAATGATGATAGCTTGTCTCATAGCGATGCAGTCGATGGCTATCGGGCGCCGTGCGCAGGGCGTTTCTTCCGCCGCTGCAAGGCCTGGATCTGTTTCCGCGCCGGTACCAGTGGCGTGTTGCGGTGGCACAGGACAATCGTGGGCAAGTCCGGACGTGGTGCCGGGTAGGATCGACAGATCTCGGGCACCGGCGTGTCCAGTTGATCCTCCGCGAGAAAGGTGACCTCGTGTGTGGCCCACCAGCGGCGGATGCCCGATCGGGTCCATTCCTCGCGGTCAAAGTGGAGGGCGCGCAGCCGCCATCGTAGGTGGCGAGCTCGCCGGTCGTAGGCCACAACCATGGCCTGATCGGAAAGCCTGTCACGTTCCTGGGGCGCTCCCTCGCCGGACAGCTCGATGGAGAAGGTATCATCGTATTCGATAATGGGTGTGCGTGCCTTTTTCGCCATGGATGCTCTCTTGGGATCTGATTATAGCATTGCTTGGCAGGAAGCGCAATCCGAGGGTAGTATCGGATTCCCGGCAGCGCTAGACTGTGGCCAGGCATGATCTGGGGAAGATCCGTTTTCCTCTCTTGAGCCGAATGCGTATCGCCTGCACTGGAGCAGGGTAGGTGTTTCGCGCTACCAGAGTTCTGTGCTATAATAGCTCCCAGTTGTGTAGGGCTGGAGAGGACGGCGAGAGGGCATGAGTGTCCAACCGATGGAGCAACAACAGCGGGACCAACGCGATGAGATCGCAGGGTTGTGGTACGACGCGATCGCAGCCTCTGGCTTCTCGACCAGGAGTACCCGAGAGGTCCGGCGGGAGCTGAGGGAACTAGTGGGGAGAGCGATCCATTTTTTGTCTGCGGAACTGCTAGATAGCGCGGAGGCAGAGGGGATCGGGGCGTCGTTGGTTCGCCTGCATCTCATCCAGGCCGATGCCCTGGACGGGACGCTACGCGTGCTGGGGGAGCAACTCAGCAGCCTGCTCCCTGCCGAGGGTGTGGTTGACTACCAGGACCGGCTGGTAGCCCTGCTACGAGGGGTCTCGACTAGCTTTAACAGGGAGGCGTGCAAGGTCGTGCTTTCGGAGCAAGAGGCGATCCGGGCAGCGCTGCTAGCCGAGATCAGGGCGTCAGGCAGGGCATTGCGGGAAGCCTACGCTGAACTGGAACAGAGGGTGAAGGATCGCACCGCAGAGCTGGCGCAGGCTAACCGGGAGCTGCAAGCGAGCGAGGAGAAGTACCGCAGACTCGTCGAGGACATGCAGGAGGTGGTGTACGTCGTTGATCCGAAGGGTGAGTTGACGTACGTCAGTCCTTCCGTGGAGGGATTGTTGGGATACAAGCCTGAGGAATTGCTTGGCAGCGCGTTTGCCAGTTTTGTGTTTCCTGAGGACCTGTCCAGAGCACAGAAGGGCTTCGAGAGTGTGCAGGCAAGTGTCCTGGCGACAAGTGAGTATCGCGTTGTTACCAAGGAGGGGCAGATCCGCTGGGGGCGCGTGTCCAGCAGCCCAGTTCTTGAGGGCGGGCGCGTGGCGGGAATTCGCGGTTTGCTGGCCGATGTCACCGAATCCCGACAGGCTGGGGAGGCGCTCCAGGCGTCAGAGGAGAGGTGGCGCCTGCTGGTGGAGAACGCGCCGGTTCTGGTTGTGACTACGGATCGGTCTTTCCAGATCCTTTACATCAACCGCGATCCTAGGGATGAACCGCTGCCGGGGGAGCTCGTCGGGACCAGTGCGCTCGGTTTCGTGGCGCCAGCATATAGAGACGAGATTGCAGACGCCGTCCGCCGAGTATTTGAGACCGGTGACAGCGAGTATCTGGAGTTGCCGGTGGTCAGCAGCCGTCGCCGCGACGCGTGGTACGGCATCCATTTCGGTCCCGTGCGACGGGAGAGTCAGATAGCTGAGGTCATGCTTGTCGCCATCGATGTGACTGAAGAGAGACGCATCGCGGAGATGAAGGACAACCTGATCCGCGACGTGTCTCACGAGTTGAGGACGCCGCTGGCCAAGGTGCAGATGAGCCTGGAGCTGCTAGTGGAGTTGATGGAGACGGAAGATCTGGACAGTGAGAGAGCGATCCGGGTCAGTGGTTTTGCCACGCGAAGTACGGAACGCATGCTCCGCACCGTGGAGGACATTCTGGATCTGACGCGGCTGGAAGCCGGGACGTGGGTCGATGATCAGCAAGTGTTCCGGCCAGAGGCTTTGATCAACGAGGCAGTCTTGTACGCGGGGCCGTTGATTTCCGCGAAGGGATTGGAAGTAGAAGTGGATCTGCCCGGGTCGCTGCCAACGATCCGGGCAGATTGGGACAAGCTCTACCGCGTGTTGCACAACTTGCTTGCCAACGCGATCAAGTTCTCTGACAAAGGCAGGATCACCGTCACAGCCGAGGACAGCGGTGTGGAGTTGGTGATTGGTGTTCACGATCAGGGGCAGGGCATTGACCCGGAGAATCTGGAGCGGATCTTTGAGCGGTTCTTCCAGGAAAAGACCCGCCACTTGGGCGCGGGGCTGGGCCTTGCTATCTGCAAGACGATCGTCGAGGAGTATGGAGGTCGGATCTGGGCAGCGAGCTCAGGACGGGGTCAGGGTGCGAGCTTTTGGTTTACAGTGCCGACGGAGGCGGAAGAAGAATGACTCCCAGGATACTGCTGGTCGAGGACGATGGGGACTTGCAGGAGATCTATGCCGGCATGCTGGAGGAGAGTGACTATCAGATCGTGCAGGTCTACGATGGGGGCGATGCACTGGAGCGGCTGGAGGAGGGTGGGGTCGACCTGATCGTGCTGGACATCATCCTGGACGAGATGATGGGCGACGACTTTTACAGGAAAATCAGGCAGGATACTCGCTTTGCCGAGATCCCTGTGGTGGTCGTGAGCGTGCTGCCCGAAGATCGTTGCCAGCGCATGCTGGGCATGGACTCGAGCGTTGGCTATCTGCGCAAGCCCTTTGGGCGGAAGCATCTGCGAGAGGCAATACGGAAAGGTTTGGAGGAGAGATGAACAATTCTGACTGGACTGGTGGGGAAGTCGACCTGGAGAGGCCAAGCGCTGCCCGCATCTATGACTACTACCTGGGCGGTTATCACAACTTTGAGGCAGATCGCCGTGTCGGGGACATGATGCTCGCGATAGCACCTGATCTGCGACTGGGATCTTTGATAAACCGCGCATTCCTCCAGCGGGCAGTCGGGATGATGGTGGAGGAAGGTCTCGATCAGTTCCTGGATCTTGGGTCCGGCATCCCGACGGTGGGTAACGTGCACGAGGCTGCCCAGGCCGCAAATCCGAAGGCCAGGGTGGTATACGTTGATATTGATCCTGTGGCCGTGGCGCACGGCAGAGCCATGCTGGCTGACGAGGACGGCGCCACGATCATCCGCGCGGACATCTGTGACACTGAGGCGATCCTGAATCACCCGGAGGTACAGGCACTGATCGATTTTGACAGACCGCTCGGTCTGTTGTTGGTAGCAATCCTGCCCTTTGTCATCGATGACGAGGAGGCAGATCGCGTGGTCCGAACCTTTGTTGATAGACTTGCACCGGGTAGTCTGATGGCGATTTCGCATAGCGAAGCCGGGGCCAAGATTCCGGGACTGGAAAAGCTCGAAGAGCTATGGGGCCAGGCTTCGAGCTCGGTGGCTCGCCACAAAGACCAGGTTGCGCGCTACTTTGACGGCTTTGAACTACTCGAGCCCGGGTTGGTGCCGACTGCGCAGTGGCGGCCTGAACGGCCCGACGACCTACTGGTGTCGGAGCCCGATCGCGTCTTTTTTGTGGCTGGGGTGGGACGCAAACGCTAGACGGGGTCCGGCGTGAGATCTTGGTCGTGTTGGATAGGCCAGGGTACTTTTGGGCTATGTCAAAGTCGCTGGGTGCCCACGGTTGCTCGCGGCGGATTGCGTGCCGCTGCCCAATGCTCGCGATCGCCAGCTCTCGAGCTAGCGATTTCGGCTTTGCCATGACTTTGACGGAACCCTGAGGGAACTTGACGTGCCGGTGACAATGATGGTACACTGAGCCGGGCGGGCGCAGATCAGGTATGTAAGCCCTGCGCCAAGGAAGAACGACAGGGACGTATTGGGAGTTGGAAAAGGATCCGGATGCCAATAGTCAATGATATGACTTTCAAGATCGCTGGGGCTGCAGGGCAGGGCGTCGAGTCGAGCGGTGCTGGATTCAGCCAGGCCCTCGCCCAGGGCGGGCTGCATGTCTTTGCCCTGCAAGACTACATGTCGCGCATCCGGGACGGTCTGAACTTTGTCCAGGTGCGCGTCCACGAGCGACCTCTTTTCTGCCACGAGGATGTGGTGCACATTTTGCTTCCCCTGAATGAGGAGGCGTTCGAGGCCTACCGGGACGATGTGGTCCAGGGCGGTGGGATCATCTTTGACGAGGGCCTGAAAGTGGACCACCGCGTGGCGGCGAGCGGTGAGCGCAAGGCGATGCCGGTACCCCTGCTGGAGATCGCGAAGGAGCACGGGGAGCGGGTGATGGCCAACACGGCTGCGCTGGGGGCGGCAGCCGGTGTAGTGGGCTACGCCTACGAGCGACTGGCGGATGTCATTCGCAGGAATTTCAAGCGGAAAGGGGATGAGGTCGTCGCTGCAAACCTCCGCGTTGCACGTGCAGCCTACCTGTATGCTGAGGAGCGGTACGCTGCAGATTTCGAGTGGAAGCTGCAGCAGGTTGCCGACCCCCCCCAGCGAATGTTGATGTCCGGCAACCAGGCCTTGGCCCTGGGCGCGCTTGCCGGAGGCTGTCGCTTTATTTCAGCTTATCCCATGACGCCGGCTACGTCGATCATCGAGTGGATGGCCAGGCGCGAGCACGACTTTGGCGTGGTGATCAAGCACGCTGAGGACGAGATCGCGGCGATCAACATGGCCATCGGCGCCAGCTTTGTTGGGGCGCGAGCCATGACGGCGACGTCGGGCGGCGGGTTTTCGCTGATGGTCGAAGCGCTCGGATTGGCAGGGATGACCGAGGTGCCCCTGGTGGTTGTGGAA
>JBFFCR010000042.1:0-14621 GCA_041559855.1 Anaerolineae bacterium
CCGGCCGACGTGGCTGCAACGCAGAACTGACAAACAAGGCTGAAATCGCCAGAACCTGGTGCACCGACAGGTCGCATAGGCCCACCACGGGAGCACGAGTCAGGCTCGAAATCGAGTTACCCAGAAAGTTGGGATGCACCCTATGGGGACCGGCCATTCTGTTGACTTGTGTTTTTCCCCTCTTGTGCTAGAATACCTCCTCGAGTGGGAGGCGGACGACGATGGCCAAGTTGCAGGGAGACAACCGCCCCAGCTACGTCCTGAACTATTCGCGCTGGGTGCCGATCATCCGGGCTGGCGCCACGATCCTGCTCGCGGGCGTTGCTCTGGGCCGTTTCATCGTGGCCTGGGTGAAGTTTCTCCGCCCCGCGATCGAGGTCATGAGTCAGACGTCGTGGGGAACGCCAGAAGGCATCCGCCTGCTGCTGGACACGGTAGCCGCCCAGCCCCAGCGCCCCCTTGTCGCAGCCCACATCGGCCTCCTGTTGATGATCGGTACCCTGGCCTTCATCTATACCGCGCTCCCCAACCTGACGATTGCTGACAATGGGCTGGCAGCGCGCACCCTCACCGGCTGGCACCTGATCCCCTGGTCACAGATCAGCGTAGTGCGCATCCAATCCTTCGCCGAATCGGATCGCCGCCTGGTATTGATCCATGGCACCTGGTCGCGCTGGTCCCCCTGGCCTCGACTGGTGAGCGCGTGCCTGGGCGCTGGCTTTGCCCCGGGCCTGCTCCTCACCTCCGACATCCGCGATTTCAAACCCCTGATCCTCCGCCTCTACCAGGAGGTCAAGAGCGCCTCCCCTGACGCTCTGTTTGACGACGAATTTGTGTCACCCTCTGCCCTACTCGTCATGGAACCACAACCCACCCTGGACACCCTGGTTACACAGGCCCAAGGCGAGGGTTGGCCGATGAGCGTTTCGGCCCAGGCAATGGCCGCCGTGCCGCTTGGCCTGGTCCTTGTACAGCTCCTGATGCTCATCGTGCAAGGAGATCTCTGGTGGAAAACGGTGGTCATTATTGCCCTGGGCGCGTTCGAGTGGCCGATCGGCAGCGCCTACCTATACGCTCTGGCTGAATTCTTTCCCGGCGACGTTGGATTCCGCGAGGCGGCGTTACTCTATCCCCTGCCCCAGATCCCCAGAGCACTGCTGGCCCTCCCCATGGCGATGCTGGTCGGCGTGGGCCTGCCTTTCCTGGCAGCGATGATCGGGCTGGCAGGTGTGCTTTGGGCTGTCCTCCTTACCGCATTCCTGGTGCGCCGCATATTCCTCGTTCGATCGATCGTGCCTGTTGCCATCGGGGGAGCGTTCCAGGCACTGTTCCAATTCCTGGTACTGGCTATGGTTCTCAGTTAGGCATCCGGGTAGCAGCTCCGTATCTACCACCAGACGTCTGAGGAAATCACAATCGATCTCGAGGGGAAAGGAACCCTATGAACACACACCGAATCTCCGAGTTGATCTGGCAGGCCTTTTCCGGTGAGGCGGCCTGGCAGGCTGTGTCCGATCTGAGTCGCTTCCACCGCATCCAGGCCAGCCCCGGCTATCGACAGGCGGCAAAGTTTGTACACCAACGCCTGGTCCAGGAGGGCCTGCAAGCCGAGATCCTATCCTATCCCGCCGACCAGCAAACCCAATTCTGGGGCTGGCCCAGCTTCCAGGAATGGGATTGCAGCGGCGCTGAGCTGCGGCTGATCGCGCCCGAGGACAGGGTCGAAGTGCTTGCCGACTTCCGTGCATGTCCCGTCTCACTCATCCAACGCAGCACATCCTTCGAGGGAGAGGCTGAGGTCGTGTTGCTGGAAGACGGTGAGGAAGAAGCCGACTATGACGGCCTGGATCTGGCTGGCAAGGTGGTGCTCAGCCGGGGCGATGTCCAGCGCGTGCATCGCCTAGCCGTCGAACAGCGTGGTGCGGTTGGCATCCTCTTTGACGGCATGCGCGTCGTGCCGCCGGTGCGGCCCGAGGGTGATCTGGCCGATGCTCGCCAGTACACCTCCTTCTGGTGGCATCCCGGTGCAAAGACCTGCTTTGGCTTTGTCCTGACACCCCGCCAGGGCCAGGCGATGCGCCGCCTGCTGAAAGAGAGTCACGAACCGGTCCGCGTCCGGGCCAAGGTGGATAGCCGCCTGTACGATGGCAAGATCGAGGTCGTGCAGGCCGTCATCCCGGGCAACACGGACGAGCAGATCCTCATAGTCGCCCACCTGTGCCACCCCCTGCCTTCCGCTAATGACAATGCCTCCGGAGCGGCGGCTGCCCTGGAGGCAGCTCGTGCGCTGCAATCGCTCATCGCCAGCGGGCAGTTAGCCAGCCCCCGGCGGGCAATCCGCTTCCTGTGGGTTCCCGAGATGACCGGGACCTTTGCCTACCTGGCCCAACACGAGGGGGAGCTGGCCCAATTCATCGCGGGCATCAACCTCGACATGGTTGGCGAGGACCAGGAACAGACCGGCAGCTCGTGGCTCATCGAGCGACCGCCCGAGGCCGCGGCCTCCTTCGCGCCCGAGCTCCTGGCCCGCCTGCGCGACGAGCTGCCCGGCCTGAAGGGCATGGTCGACGTCGCGCCCAGCCATGCTGGATTGGGTGCCTACCCCCTCTACCGCCATACCCAGGTCCCCTTCTCCGGCGGCAGCGACCACTACATCCTGTCCGACCCAAGCGTGGGCGTGCCCACGCCTATGTTCATCCAGTGGCCCGATCGCTTCTACCACACCTCGGCCGACACACCCGATCGCACTGATCCGCGCAGCTTGGCCCGTGCCGGGGCGCTGGCAGCGACCTACGCCTACTGGCTGGCCTGCGCTGGCGCGGCGGAGACAAACTGGCTGGGCTATGAGATGGTCGCTCGCTTCAAGGCCCAGGCCATCGAAACAGCCCAGAACTCAGCCCGGCAGGCACTCAGCGCGGAGGACGGCGAATCGCTGGCCCAGATAATGGCCGACCTCGATCGCCGCCTGGCCTACCTCCTTGGGCGGCATAAGGCAGCGCTGCAGACACTGGAACGGATTGCATCGTCCGATTGTGCCATCCCAGAGCTGCAGGCCGAGACAGAGCAGGCACTCTATCGCGAACTGGACTGGTCCCGCAGTGCAGTGGATCTGCAGGCGGCTCGATTGGGCCTGGAATCACTGCCCACACCCCAACCACCCGAGCTTTCGACGGAAGAGCAAAAAGCCGCCAGGTTGATCCCGGTGCGGCTGGTGCGGGGTCCTATCTCGCTGAGACAGCATATGCACCGTCTCGACGAGGAGACTCGGGAGCAGTGGCGGCAACTGCTGAAGGCGCGGAAGGACAGGTCTTTCTACACGCTCTCCGCCCTGGCGCTCTATTGGATGGACGGAGCGCGTTCAGTGCTAGGGATCGCCGATCTGATGGAGCTCGAGTCTGGGAAAAGAGATGTGGAATTGCTGCTGGCCTACCTGCGGTTGGTGGAACAGCTGGGGTTCATCAGGTTCAAATAGGCTGGTACCACTCCAACAGGGTTGCGCCCCCCGGTGGGCCGGGGTATAATGGCTCTGGCGAGCCCGCACTTGGGGCGCGACGCCGCGACTCTTGGGAGACGACTCATGAAGATTCTCGTGACAGGCGGCGCGGGGTATATCGGCAGCGTCGTAGTCGAGGAACTGCTCCGCGAAGGCGATCAGGTTACCGTCGTCGACAACCTAAGCCAGGGACACCGCGCGGCGGTGCACCCTGGGGCCGAGTTCGTGCTGGCCGATCTGGCTGACGCCAGGGCCGTGGACGATCTCTTTGCACACCGGTCTTTCGATGCCGTGATGCACTTTGCCTCCCACTCCCTGGTAGGCGATTCGGTACAGATTCCCCTAAAGTATCTGGGCGACAATGTAGTCAACGGCACCATCCTATTCCGGGCAATGGTTGAACACGGTGTATGCCGCTTCATCCTCTCTTCGACGGCCAATCTCTTTGACCAACCGGAAAGGCTCCCTATCACAGAAGAGGAACTGATCGTGCCCGGCAGCCCGTATGGCGAGTCCAAGTTCATCCTGGAGCGCATGCTGCACTGGCTGGATCGCATCCACGGCCTTCGCTACGCTGCGCTGCGCTACTTTAACGCCGCGGGCGCGACAGCCGAGCGGGGTGAGGATCACAGCCCCGAGACACATCTCATCCCCTTGGTGCTCCAGGTAGCGCAGGGCCGGCGGGAACAGATCCAAGTGTATGGCAACGACTATCCCACCCGCGACGGTACCTGCGTACGCGATTATATCCACGTTATCGATCTGGCACAGGCCCACATCCTGGCACTGCGCGCACTGGATGGGGGCAGCCGGACCTACAACCTGGGCAATGGACAGGGCTACACCGTCCACGAGGTGATCGAGACAGCACGCCGAGTGACCGGCCATCCTATCCCGGCGGTGGACGCTCCGCGCCGTCCCGGCGATCCGCCCGAATTGGTTGCCGGCTCTGACAAGATCCGCCGTGAGCTGGGGTGGACGCCTCGTTTCCCGGACCTCCATGACATTGTGCGAAGCGCCTGGGACTGGCACCGGACCCATCCCCAGGGCTACGAGGATTGAGCCCGTTCAGTAGAGGCTGACTCCCATGCGAATCGCCATCAATGCCTGGTTTCTCGAGCAGCCCGGCGCTGGCAGCGGGCAGTACCTGCACGGCCTGCTGCGGGCCTGGTCCGAACTCGCGCGGGAACACCGGTTCCTCCTCGTGGCCCCACAGGGCAGCTCTGACCAGGTCTTGTCCGGACTTCATTTCGAGTTCTGGCCCTTCGCCTCGCCCCGTTGGCGGAGCAACCTCGGCAAGGTGTTCTTTGAGCAGGTGGCATTCCCCCGCGCCTGCCGCCGCTGGGGTGCCGATCTGGCCCACGTTCCCTATTGGGGCTCGCCGCTGCGACCCGCTGTGCCCACCCTGGTGACCATTCATGACCTGATCCCACTGTTGCTGCCGGCCTACCGTGGCGGCCCACTGGTGCGACTCTATACCCGGCTGGCGGCAGCCTCAGCCCGGAGAACAGCGATGGTGCTCACCGACTCTCTGGCCTCCCGGCGCGACATCGAACAGCACCTGCGCTTACCACCCCACCGGGTGTGCCACATCTACCTGGCGGCTGGCGACCACTTTGGCCCGGAACCCACCGCGGAGGATCATGCTATCCGTCTGAGTTATGGATTGCCCGACCCCTCGCTGGCGGCCAAGGGCAGCAGATACGTCCTGTACCTAGCCGCCCACGACGTGCGCAAGAACGTAGGAGCCCTCGTCGAGGCCTTTGCCACCGTCGCCCAGGCAGATGACGACGTGATCCTGGCCATCGGCGGCAAACTCCCGTCACGGGATGATCCTGTCTTTTTTGACCCCCGCCCCCTGGTACGTGCGCTGGATCTCTCTGAAAGGGTGCGCTTTATCGGCTGGGTCGACGAAGCTGACAAGCCAGCCGTCCTGCGCGGCGCGGCCTGTGCCGTCTTTCCCTCACGCTACGAAGGGTTCGGCCTGCCGGTGCTGGAGGCGCTGGCCTGCGGCACGCCCGTGATCGCATCCAGCGCCAGCTCCTTGCCGGAGGTGCTGGGTGATGCCGGCTTTGCCATAGACCCTGACGATGTCCAGGGCCAGGCAGGCGCTATCATATCCTGCCTGGTTGACGAACCCTTGGCGGCCGAACTCCGGCAGCGCGGGCCCAGGCAGGCCGCCCGCTTCTCGTGGGAGCAGACGGCCCGGCAGACCCTCGATGCCTACATCAAAGTAGCAGCAGGCGGAGGATAGGAACCCATGCGTGTCCTGATGCTCTCCAAGGCCTGTGTGGTCGGCGCCTACCAGAAGAAACTGGAGGAAATGGCGCGCCTGCCCGACCTTGAACTCACGGTCGTCGTGCCCCCCTACTGGCGGGATGAGCGAGGCACCCTCGAGCTGGAGAGAGAGCACACCGAAGGCTACGAGTTGATCGTCGAGCCCATGACCTTCAACGGGAGCTTTCACCTCCACTTCTACCCGGGGCTGGGTAACCAGATCCGGCGCGTGCGCCCTGACCTGGTGCACATCGACGAGGAGCCCTACAATCTCGCGACGGCCCATGCCCTGTGGTTGGCCCGCAGGAATGGGGCCAGGACCCTCTTTTTCTCGTGGCAGAACCTCCTGCGGCGCTATCCCTTACCATTCCGCATGATAGAGCGCTACGTGCTGGGCAATGTCGACTATGCCATCGTCGGGAACAAGGAATCCAGCAATGTGTGGCGCGCCAAGGGCTATCAGGGTAGCCTGGCAATCATCCCCCAGTTCGGCGTCGATCCCGAAATCTACCTTCCCACCCCCCGTCCGAGCGGCAGGGGATTTGTCGTCGGCTACGTGGGACGGCTGGTAGAGCAAAAGGGCGTAGATCTTCTGCTCGAAGCGTTGTCCGGCCTGGAGGGTACCTGGCGGGCCTATGTGCTGGGCAGCGGCCCGGAAAGCGAAGCCCTCCGAAGCCAAGCCAAAGCGTTAGGTTTGGCCCACCGGGTCTCCTTTGAAGCTCAGATCCCCTCCGGCCAGATGCCGGCCTATTATCACGAGCTCGACGCCCTTGTCGTGCCCTCGCGGACGCGCCCCAACTGGAAGGAGCAATTCGGCCGCGTGATCGTGGAGGCCATGGCCTGTGGAGTCCCAGTCATCGGCTCGGATTCCGGCGAAATCCCCAACGTCATAGGCGATGCGGGCCTGGTCTTTCCCGAGGAACGGGCTGACATCCTGCGTGCCCACCTGGCGCGACTACTGGGCGACCCCTCCCTCCAAAGAGACCTCGCATGCCGTGGGCGCGAACGCGTCCTGGCTCACTTCACGCAGGCCCAGGTTGCCGCCCAGACCTACCAGGTATACCGGGCCGTGCTGGCCTGATAATGCTGCACCGAGTCGAATCATCATCCATATTTGCATCGAGGCGCGTCCTGTGATATAATGGTGCCTGTCGGAGTAGGCGCGGGGCTCTCCCCGCGCCAGTCTGTGCCAACTGTGAGAGTTGAGTCGGTATTACTAGAAAGGATTAGGTAGTGTCTCTAACAAAGGCAGAGAAATCGGACATCATTCAGCAATATAGCGCCCACTCGGGCGACACAGGTTCGCCGGAAGTACAAATCGCCTTGTTGACCACCCGGATCAGCCAGTTGACCGAACACCTGAAAGTACACAAGCACGACGAGCACTCGCGACGCGGGCTATACAAACTGGTTGGTCAACGGCGCCGGCACCTAACCTATCTGAAGAACAACGACGCAGAACGGTACCGCAATATCGTCCAGAGACTGGGGCTGCGCCGCTAGCGACTGTCGGCCCAGTCAGAAAACTCGGAGTGGCCTATGGCCCAAGGCAAGGTTGTATCAGCCAGCGCCACAGGCCACTTTTGTTAACAGTAGAATTCTGGTTAACTCAGGAGAGGTAGGAGTCAGGAATTGGGGAGTGGCCTCGACCAAAATCGATCGTCGAGACTATTCCCCAGTCCCTCGACTCCTCCTGCCCCTGCCAATCTTGGAGGTAAAAAGTGAATAACAAGAAATCGTATGTCGTCCAGGTCGGCGAGCGCTCCTTTACGCTTGAAACCGGCCAATTGGCTATGCAAGCCGGAGGAGCTGTACTGGTCCGACTGGGCGACTCTGTCGTTCTCTGCACGGCGACAGCCTCAAAGGCGCCGCGCGAGGGGATTGATTTTTTCCCCTTGACCGTGGATTATGAAGAGCGACTGTATGCCGCAGGCCGCATCCCGGGCAGCTTTTTCCGGAGGGAAGGACGCCCTAGCGAAGCAGCCATCCTCACTATGCGCCTGATCGATCGCCCGTTGCGCCCGCTCTTTCCCAAAGACTTTCGCAATGACGTTCAGATCATCGCCACCGCCCTATCGTCCGACGGCCAAAACTACCTTGATATCCCGGCCATCATCGGCGCATCGGCAGCACTGACTATCTCTGACATCCCCTTCGAGGGACCGATCGGCGCCTGCCGTATCGGCATGATCGAAGAGGAGTTCGTCATCAACCCCACAGCCGAGCAGATGGAACAGAGCATGTTGGACCTACGCATGGCTGGCACTAAAGACGCCATCCTCATGGTGGAAGCGGGCGCCAAGGAGGTACACGAAGAGGTAGTTCTGGAGGCGCTCCAGTTGGGGCACGAGGCCATGCAGCCGCTGATCGATCTTCAGGAGCAGATGCGAGCCGAGATCGGCAAGCCCAAGAACGTCGACTATCCAATCACCACCATCGAAGAACGGGATCGGGAGCGCATCACCAACCGCATAGGCAACCGGGCAGCCGAACTTGTCGCTCAGCCGATGGGCAAAAAAGAGCGTGAAATGGCCTCCAATGCCCTTGAAGACGAGATCCTGGGCTCCTTTGCCGAAGATGAGACGATCAGCCCCAAGGACATCAAGGCCGTGTTCAACGATCTGCTCAAGGCCGAGACCCGGAAACTGATCCTGGCAAAGGGCCAGCGTGCCGACGGACGGCAGACCGACGAGATCCGCCCCATCTGGGGACTCACCGGTCTCCTGCCTCGCGCACACGGGTCGGGGCTCTTTACCCGCGGAGAGACTCAGGCGGTGAGCATTGCCACGCTGGGCACCCCACGCGAGGAGCAAAAGCTGGACACCCTCCGCCCTGAAGAGGCCAAGCGCTACATGCACCACTACAACTTCCCGCCCTTTAGCACGGGCGAGACCTGGCCCATGCGCGGTCCCAGGAGACGAGAGATCGGTCACGGAGCTTTGGCCGAGACGGCCCTGCTCGCGGTACTGCCCCCCGAGAGCGACTTTCCTTACACGCTGCGTGTCGTATCTGAGGTACTGTCCTCCAACGGCTCCACCTCGATGGCATCGGTCTGCGGCAGCACACTATCCCTCATGGACGCCGGTGTGCCGATCACCAACCCTGTCGGAGGTATCGCCATGGGTCTGATCTCCGACGGCGACACGTATGCCGTCCTGAGCGATATCCAGGGCCTCGAGGATCACATCGGGGACATGGACTTTAAGGTTGCCGGTTCTCGTACAGGGATCACGGCCCTCCAGATGGATATCAAGATCAAGGGCCTGAGCTACCAGGTCCTATCCGAGGCTCTGGCCCAGGCAAGGATCGGGCGGATTCACATCCTGGACAAAATGACCGAGATCATCGCCGCGCCCAGTGCAGAACTGTCGCCCTATGCGCCGCGTATCACCACCATTCACGTGGATCCCGACAAAATAGGCAAGATCATCGGCCCTGGCGGCAAGATGATCCGCAAGATCCAAGAAGAGTGCGACGTGGACATCGACATTGAAGATGATGGCACCGTCTACATCGCAGCCATCGACGGCTTGGGCGCGCAAAACGCTATCGCCATGGTCGAGGCCCTGACTGAGGAAGCAGAGATCGGCAAGATCTATGTCGGTAAAGTAGTCCGCACTGAAAGCTATGGCGCCTTTGTCGAGATCCTGCCCGGCGTTGACGGTATGGTCCACATCTCACAGTTGGCCGAGTACCGCGTCCCCTCTGTCGAAGAAGTAGTGCACGTCGGCGACGAGATCATGGTCATGGTCATCGACGTAGACAGAGACTCTGGCAAGATCAAGCTCTCCCGCCAGGCAGTCCTCGAAGGTTGGACGGCGGACGAAGCACGCGAGCGAGATCGCAAGAGCAGCCCCGCAGGCCGCCCGCGCGGGCGTCAGGGCGGAGACCGCAGGTCACGGGACCGCCGCCCGCCTCGCCGCGATTAGGTTCTACACCCGGCGGAGTGCCGGGGCCCGCAGGTTCCTGGCACTCCGCAAGGACACGCCACATCGTGTGACGCGTTCATTCGAAGCGATTCGAGAGCACGGATCACATGGAAGACGAGCTCAGCCAATCCGGCACCGAAGATCAAGATCAGCCAGCACCCCGCCCTTCGCGCGGACGCGGCATCGTACGCTTCGTGCGCGAGCTGCTGGAGACCATCCTCCCGGCGCTCCTCATCGCGCTGTTGATCAACGTCTTTGTCGGTCAGGCCACACGGGTCGAAGGGCAGAGCATGGAGCCCAACCTGCACAGCGAGCAGCGCCTCGTAGTCGAAAAGCTCTCCTACCGCTTTCACGGCCCTCAGCGATTCGACATCGTTGTGCTGAAAATGCCCAGCCAGGGTGAGGAGTTGCTCATCAAACGGGTCATTGGTCTACCAGGGGAAACTATCGAGATCCGAGATGGGCTGGTGTACGTCGATGGCAACCCGCTCGAGGAACCATTCACTGACGAATTGACCCATGCAGGACAAGAGAGGATAGTCGCAGTTCCGCCCCTGCACATCTATGTGATGGGCGATAATCGAGACCGCTCCAACGACTCGCGGAGCTTTGGGCCGGTGTCTATCGACAACATCGTCGGTCGCGCTTGGTTCTCTTATTGGCCACCAGAACAGATCGGATTCGTCCACTAGAAGCCGTCCATCTCCACGGGCCTGCATTCGAGGACCCAGTATACGGAAATTGGGAGCAAGGATCGCAGTATCATGCCCTCAACCGAGTGGGGCCGCACTACTAAAAGACTGGTCGTCGTCGGCCTGGTCGTCTTGTTTCTCCTGATCGTCTACGTTTTCAGGGATCTGCTGCCGCCATTTGCCATTGCGTTGGTAATGGCCTATCTCCTCAAGCCCGTTGTCGATTTTGTCGAACGGCGGACAAAGCTTCCGCGCACACTGACTGTCATCCTCGTCTTTATCGTGATCCTGCTCTTGTTCAGCATCATCCCGGTCACCATCGTCCCCTACGCAGTGGACCAGGTGAGACGCCTGAATGTCAATCTGCAAGAGCTAACCGATTCCCTGATCTCATTCCTCTCCCAGCCGATCACAATCCTGGACCGATCGTTCAGTTTGCAGGACTTGGTCGGCGACGTGCAGACAGCCATGCAAGATCTGCTCCAACCGTTTGCCACACGGACCATCGCTTTGCTTTTGAATGTCGCATCGAGCCTGCTTTGGATTGTATCGATCCTCATCATCTCCTTCTACCTGGTCAAAGATGCCGATCGTCTCCGCGCCTTCCTCGATCGCTGGGCGCCCCCCGGATACACCGCCGAACTCCGCCAGCTGCGCGAAGAGATCAATCGCGTGTGGAAAGCTTTCTTTCGGGGCCAGGTACTCCTGGGCGTTGTGATCGGTCTGGCCGTATGGATCTCGATGATAATCGTAGGCCTGCCCAACGCAGGACTGATGGGCCTCTTGGCCGGATTGCTCGAGGTGGTCCCTACATTCGGCCCCGTATTGGCCACCATCCCTGCCTTGCTCATCGCCTTCATCATGGGCTCCACCCACCTGCCGATCAGCAACTTTTGGTTCTCTGTCCTGGTCCTCGCCATATACGTAGTGATCCAACAGACGGAGAACGCCTACCTCGTGCCCCGCATCATGGGCCGCAGGTTGCTGTTGCACCCCGTCATTGTGTTCATTGGCATGCTGGCGGGCGGGTTCCTGTTCGGAGCCCTGGGCGTGGTGCTGGCAGCGCCGATCATCGGAACCATGCGCGTAGTGCTGAGCTACATCTGGGCCAAGCTGCTCGGCGAGGCCCCTTTCCCGCCACAGCGCGGGGGAACGGGCGAGATCTATGCCGGTGAGATCGATGCCATCCTGCTTGACCTGGACGGCACCCTAATCCAGCCCGATACCGAGGCACTGGACAATCTCACCCGTCGACTACAGCCATTGCAGAGGCTCTCGCCCAGGCTCGATGCGGTCCGCGCCGCGCGCCGCATCCTCGCGTCTATTGAGGGGCCGGCCAACAGTCTCTTGACTCTTCTGAGGCGGATCGGGCTCGATGATACCTTCTTGAACCTTGGCGATCGGGTTCGGCGCATACAAGGCCTTCACACGCCCCGCAACTTCCGCTTGATTGATGGCGTGAGCGAGATGCTGGGCGAGTTGAGTCACCGTTACCACCTTGGTCTCATCACCACCCGTTGCCGCGCCCATGCCGAAGCCTTCATGGAGCAGCAGAACCTGGCCGACCTGTTCCAGGTCGTCGTCACCCGCGAAGATACCTGGCGCATCAAACCACATCCCAGTCCGGTGCAGCACGCCGCGGAACTGCTGGGCATAGCGGTGGAACGTTGCCTCTTAGTGGGCGACACCACGGCCGATATGTATGCCGCGCGCTCGGCTGGCGCGCGCTCGGCCGGTGTGCTGTGTGGTCTGGGCACAGAGTCTGAACTGGAGCGCGCTGGCGCTGACCTGGTCCTCAAAACCACCAGCGAACTCTCGAACTGGCTATAGAACGCTACTCGCCAGCAGACGCTTTGACATACCCTTCTCTACCCCCGCGGGAAGGGACCGATCCAGAGTGGAGAGGTTAAGCACAGACCTTGTGTTGCAGCCTTTCAAGATGGCTCTTGATCAGCCAGACCTGACAGCACAAAGAGCCAGGGACAGAGGAAAGCAGCAGCCCAGCCCACTAGCCCATAACGCACAAAGCGCACCGCCGCTTCCACGCCATGGGCCATCTCCTCGGGCAGGAGCAAGCGGGGACCAAGGTAGAACACCGCAGCGACAACCAAACCGAGCAGCAGGCGCAGCACTCGCTTCACCCATGTGCCGTCGGATCGAAAGCGCACCCACTTGCGTTCCATGATCAAGCCCAGGCCAAAGCCAGCCAGCGCACTCGCCGGTGTGATCGCCCCATCGGTAGGATAGAGCCCATTCATGTCGGATGGGTGCGCAAAGATCAACAGCACAGGCACCCCAACAGCCAGGATCACCTGTATAGCAGTCCCACGCTCCGATAACCAGCGCGCGACCGGTGCCTCTAGCAGGATATAAATCACCAGCACAACCAGGCCGATCAGCCAGCCGCCGAGTATGTCCTGTGGAAAGTGCACCCCCAGCACCATACGCGACAGGCCGACACCGAGGATAACGAGGATCGTCACCACCCAGAAAAGAGGGTTGCGGAATCGCGACGCCAGGTATCCCCAGTTGACCAACGTTCCCTGCGCGTGACCACTGGGAAACGAAGGGCTGGTCTCCTCTGTCAGAGTCACGACGCGGGAATCGATCGCGCCGGGGCGTGGGATCTTGAATAGATGCTTCACCAGACTATTCACCCAGGCTGAGGTAAGAGATATGTATCCCAGGGAAATGCCCAGGCGCCGGTCGACGCACCAGTAGATCAGCGGCAGAAGCAGGAGATAGAACTCCTCATTGCCCAGAAAGGTCAGAATCCCAAAGAACGTATCCAACCACGGGCTGCTGAGCGATTGCACCCACACAACAGCATCGGCGCCCCACGGTACCAGCCAAGGCCCCATCCCTTCCTCCTTGCTGCGCATTGTCCCAGCGCAATGTACGTCGAGCGAGGTGAACCCGAATGACAGCCAAAGTCCATGGATCCCACCCGGAACGCCATCGATTATAGCAAAGCTCTAAGGGAAAGTCAACGCACTCTTGCTGCCCTCAGCGTGGCTGCTGCAAAGCTAGCGTCCTGACCTGGCCTCACATGCTCGCGGCAGATCCAGCGACTCCGTCCGAGTCCCAGGACCTCGCCATTGGCCATCAAGTGTTCCAGGAAAACACGGGGAAGCCGATCGGTTGAGCGTGCTACTGCCGGCTCGCCTCGACAAAGGCGTCAAAGAGACGCTGGGCGCGAACATCGCTTTCGACGAGTTCCTCCGGATGCCACTGTACGCCCACGGCGAACGGATGATCCGGCGCTTCGACCGATTCGACGATCCCGTCGGGAGAGTACCCGGTCACAACCAGCCCCGGAGCTACATCCTTGACCGATTGGTGGTGCAGGCTGTTGACGGGCAGCGTGGTAGCGCCCACAACGTGGGCCAGCAGTGTGTCCGGGCTGACGGCGACCATATGTGAGCGGCGATCACGCGGGTAGTTGGGATACCAATCGTGCCGCTCAGCACCCGGGATCTGTGCCTGTATGTCTTGGAAAAGACTCCCGCCCAGGGCCACGTTCAGCACCTGGATCCCACGGCAGATTCCCAGAACAGGCTCTCCACCTTCCATCGCCCACCGGGCAAGGGTCAGTTCGGTGTCGTCCCGCTCGGCCGAGGGTTCGTTGCACTTTGGGTGGCGCGCCTCGCAAAAGTGCACGGGGTCGATGTCCCCGCCGCCGGGCAGCAGCAGGCCATCCAGCCGCTCAAACAGTGCCCTCAGCACGGACTTACTCGCAATGTGGGGGATCAACAGCGGTGCCGCCCCCGCCGTGAGCAGGGCGTTGACATAGCTCCGGCTCATACCCAGGCGCGGTGAATAGCCCTCCGTCAGAATGGTCATGCTGGTAATGCCAATGAGAGGAGATCGCCTGTCCGCCATCCAACAGCCTTCTATCTGTCCCCGCAGGGATTCGGGGGAAATGCCAGCCTCACGGGCTGCCGGTCGGCGTGGGTGTCTCTGTCGCCGCAGGCTCAGAGGGTGTCGCCGTCGGCGTCTCGGTGGGCTCCGGCGTTGGTTCTGTCGTCTCGTCGGTGGTGGGTCCCGGAGTCGGTGTGGATTCGGTCACATCCTCACCCACCTTCTCGAACACGCGATCGATCACATCGCCTGGTTCGCCCAAGGTACCGAAGGACCTTCCATTGACCGTAACCAATACTGCGCCGGCATTGCCAATCCGCAGCTCAATGCGCTCCTCTCCATACCACGAGTGGTATGTGCCCTCTTCCA
>JBFFCR010000043.1:0-14512 GCA_041559855.1 Anaerolineae bacterium
GTATGAGGTGGTATACACGCGCATCTTGCGCCAGTACTCGATCGGTCCATCGGGCGTATCCATCGTGCGAATCACGATCTTGGTGCCGTAGGCCATGGTCTTGGTGACGGGTGGCTGCTCCGCCCAACTATCCTCCAGGAAACGCTCGACCTCCTGGTCGTTCTCGTACACAACTCGGTAGCGACGCTTGGTCAGGCCGACCTGACCCTCTTGAACAAGACGTATGTTGTCGATCTCCACTTGAGGGTCAGGAACCCACTCGGTGGCAAAGGGAATGGGCTCGAACTCGACGACCAGCTCCTCCCGCACGCGGACCACCTCGATCTTTATGCCGGGGCGAATGGGTGTGGACAGGCCTGGCTCAACCCTATCCTTGCCTACCAGGGCAACCCCCTCCTGCCCCAATACACCGGCTACCGTCTGGACTAGGGTTCGGGTGCGAATGATCCGGCCGTCGGCCTCGATCTGGACTGGCACCGAGCGGCGGATGGTCACAGTAAGACTTGGGACAATGCGAGCTTGGAGCCCCGGTTCTACCTCATCGCCCAGGAAGAGCGCCACGCCGTGCTCTTGTAGTAGCTGGCCAACAGTGTCCGACATCGTATGGAGGCTTTCCGTCTCTCCGTCATCGTCCAGGGCCACAGAAACAGCCCGCCTGATGGAGACCACAAGCGGATCGCTGGTGTCATTCCCAAGCAAACTGCCTATCCCGCCCCCAGAGCTCTGCGCCTGACGCCCGGCCGGGCCAGTGCCCCAAAGAGAGGTTTCGGCTTCCACCACCTGCCCGTCGAGGCGGACTTGGTCAGCAGGACCAACCTGAACTCCGGCCTCAGCCAGCAGCTGGCCCACCGCGTCTGCCTGTGTCCGCAGTTGGCGAATCTCGCTGTCGGCGTGCAGGTTCACAAGACGGGCACGCTGTACCTTGACAGTCAAACCGGGCTTAAGAGGGGTCTCGAGCGCTGGTGTCACCTGATCCTCTGGGTACAGCTCGAGACCGACCCGGCGCAGGGCTTCACCCACCGTGGCAGCGTGGGTGCGCAACTCGTGAGGCTGGCCATCCACTTCCAGCACCAGGATCGAGCCAGTTTGGGTTATGCCTGCGCCCATCAAACCCAGGGCCCCCACCACGAGCCCAAGAACCAGCAACCCCTGCAGCCAGGACGGTACGGCCTGAACCAGACGTTTTGCAGTTATGGTTTCCGAAGCCAATGAAACACCTTCCCGCTGGCCGCGTCACTCAAGCGGCCGAACCCGATACGAACTCAACAGGCGGATCGCCTGCCCTCCGTTGCCTGCCTATGTGCCAGCCACGGACCGCGCCGCCGCTTGGCCGGCGACGAATCCGGTCGAAAACGCTGCCTGGAGATTGTACCCGCCCGTATCAGCCTGAACGTCGAGCACTTCTCCGGCAAAGTACAGTCCCTTCACCAGCCGCGACGCCATCGTCCGCGGATCGACCTCCCGTGTGTCTACCCCCCCAGCGGTCACGATTGCCTCGTCTATGGATCGGTGATCGACGATCGTCAGGCGGAAATCGTGAAGGAGATCGCGCAGCCGCCCGCGTTCCTCCGCAGTGATCTGGTGGCCGGGCCTTTCCGGCGCGATGCCGGTCCGCGCCACCGCGACATCGATCATCTTTTGCGGGAGCAAGCCCTTGAGCAGATTGCGGTAACTCCGCTTGCCATAGCGGTCCAGATCCCGCAGCAGCCGCGCGTCCAGTTTCTCCAGGCTGAGGGCTGGCTTCAGATTGATGCTCATCTCCAGCCGCCCGCGTCCAAGCAACGCCACAGCCGGTCCGCTCAGGGTCAGGATGATCGGCCCCGAGACCCCAAAGTGCGTGAAAAGCATCTCGCCGAAATCGCGGGCGGCTTCTTCCCCATCCAGCAAGAGGCGCACCTCGACGTTCCGAAGCGATAGCCCCATCATGGCCCTGGGCTCGGAGCCAGCGATGACCAAGGGCACCAGCGCCGGGCGGATAGGGACGATGGTATGGCCCAGCTTCTCCGCAAGCCGGTAGCCGTCTCCGCTGGAGCCGGTCTTTGGATAGGAGGCCCCGCCCGTGGCAACAACAACGGCCTCCGCCGCGATTCGCTCACCGCTATGCAGCACCACACCCTGGACACGATCACTGGTGCACAGAATATCGGCTACACGGCTCTGCATGCGCACCTGAGCGCCCTGCCCCAGTGCAAAACTTGCCAGCGCCTCGGCCACCTGGTGGGCATCATTGCTGGCCGGGAAGACTCGATCGCCACGCTCCACCACCGTCGCGACGCCTTGCCCCTCAAAGAAGGCCACCAGATCGGGTGCAAAGAAGCGGGCAAAGGCGTTGCGCAAAAAGAAGCGGGTCTCGCCCTCGCTGCCCAGAAAGGCAAAGTGACCCAGGAACTGGTCAAGGCCGGCCATATTGGTCAGGTTGCAGCGTCCCTTGCCTGTGATGCGCAGCTTGGTGCCCAGGCGAGCCATCCGCTCCAACAAGAGCACCTGCGCGCCTGCGGCTGCCGCCTGCCCGGCAGCCATCAATCCGGCAGCTCCCCCGCCGATCACTACGACCTGTGCGCCTTGTTCCATGCCCTCCCACACCATGCCAGGTTGTACTCTGGTCACGGGTTCATTGAAAGGTTCTGTCGAGCTCTGCGCCGCATCATCTGCCACGCGACATATCCAACAAAGAAGTGAGCTGGGGGCTGAGCCAGGCTGAGGCAGGTCTCCTCCACCCTTCTGCTCTTTGCTCCAGCTCACAATAAGTGCTGGTCGTGCACCCCCTGTCGAACCGCGACAGCTGGCTTGCCAAAGTCAGCCGGCTCCGGCCAGGCAACCCTGCGGCACCCAGAAGTACCTGTTTACCGTTGCTTCCTTCCGGACCTGGCGGGGTTCACAGGCTCCTGCCGCGCAGGACCCAACCTTCTACGCCACTTAACCTGGCAGTCCCGACCATCTCAAAGCCCTCGAGGGGGAATTCGACCCCGCTACGGCGGTTTGCGGGTACAGGGCACCGCCAGTTCCCCGTCTAGCACGACCAATGGGATGGTACCACAGAACTAGAGATTGGTCAAACGTCTGGTCACCGAAAATACGATAGCCCTAGGTCTCGCCGCCAAGCAATGCCCTGATCCTGGCAGCGATCATCTCCATCGCTACCTCGTTAAAGCCGCCCTCGGGGATGATCACATTGGCATGGCGCTTGCTGGGCTCAACATATTCCTGGTGCATCGGCCGGACCGTGGCAAGGTACTGGTGGATGACCGACTCCATCGTCCTGCCACGTTCGGCGATATCGCGCTGCAGGCGGCGAATGAAGCGGATATCGGCGTCAGTGTCGACATAGATCCTAACATCCATCAGGTCGCGCAGGGCCTCGTCGGCAAATATCAGGATGCCCTCGACCAAGATGACGCGGTGTGGCTCCACGCGCAGGGTACTGCTGGTGCGGGAGTGGGTGGTAAAGTCATAGATCGGCACTGCCACGGGCCGCCCGGCCTTTAGTTCTTGCAGGTGCGCAATGAGTAGCTCGTTGTCCAGGGCATCGGGATGGTCAAAGTTCTGCATGGTGCGCTGGGCCATGGGCAACCCACTCAGATCTTTGTAGTATGCATCATGCTGGATAAGAGCAATATGATCCGTCCCCGCCCGCCTCAGGATCTCGGTCGCCACGGTCGTCTTGCCCGAGCCCGTGCCGCCAGCCACGCCGACCACAACCGGTTCCATCTTTCCTCTCCTAGATCCCTCCAACGCTGGCGCCCACAGGAAAGAGCAGGCCAACAAGCATTGCCGCAGCAGCCACCAAGGCCAGCCCGGCTGGCCACTGGCTCCTGCGGCCTCCCACTTGCCACGCGAGCAAGCTCATAGCCGCGATCAGCCAGGCAACCGCCATCCACACCTCGCGGGCATTGGCGCTCAGCATCACGCCAGTTGTGCGCCACGCCCACCAGACTCCGGTGAGGAGCCCGCCGGCCAGAGCCACCAAGGTCAGGGTTGTCGCGTGTTTCAGCAGACCGTGCAGAGAGACCGACTCTGGCAGGTCAAGCTCCAGGCCGCGCCACACCAACAGCCACCTGAGGGCAAGCGTCAGCCCCGCACAGGCAGCAACCAGCAGACTTCCTCCACCCAGCAAGAAGAGAACCCAATGCGCTTGAAACAGGGATGCTTGTTGGGTGCAGATCAGCGAGGGAGCACCCGCCTGGATCAGGAACACACCCACGAGGCTCAGAATGAGGGCGACGATGTCTACCACGGGTCCCACGCCGGCGGCACCCAGTCGCCAGACAAGCACCAGGTGGACGGCCTCCAGCGCGACGACGAGGCTCAGCATGGCCTGCTGGCGATCGGACGCCGTCCATTGGCCCGACGCCATGACTGCGGCAATCAGGGCGACGATCAGCGCCGCCAAGGCCGCCACTCTGGCCCCAATGGCCACTGCACCCCACGGCCTCCGACCAGCGAGAATCGCCAGGCCGCCAGCAATGGCTGCGACCCCCAGGAGCGCTGCCGCGATGACCACCCAGATCTCAGGCCTCATCATGCAGAACCTCCTGGAAGAGACCGGCCATCTGGGAGAGCCATACCTCCGCACTAGAGCTGGGGAACGCCAGCAGGCGGACGTTGGTGCGCTGCTCCTTCTCCTGCGAGATGGCAACCCAGAGCAGCCGGGGCGGCGCAAGCCAGTTGGCAATGAGGGCAACGATGAGCAAGGCTATGCCGATCAGGGCGAACCTCGCCGCAGGATAGTGCTCCAAGCGCAGGATGGGAACGAAGGTAAAGTCGATCTCGAACTGCAACCCGTCCACAGACACCGACCCGCCCTCGGTAAGAGTTCCCAGCGCTTCCCGATCATCGCCACCCTCACCGATGCGGCTCACACGGAGCAGCGGGCCGTGGTCGTCACAGCCAGGCTCAAAAGAGAGCACGAGATACAGAGCCTGAGTGGAGACAAGGACCAGTGGTTCATCCTCCGGGGAGGCAAAGCGGATCTCGGCCTCGCCGGTCATACTAAGCACATCGCCCTCTGTCTCGAGCAGCAAGGGATGCTCGTCTCCGTCCCGGCCGCGCATCCTCACGATGGGTACATAGCCCACCTGGCGCAAGGTGATCCCTGCACGCTCTGATGTCCGTCCAGCCCCCACGAGATGGCGGTCGAGTACAGTCTCTCCTCTGAGCCAGGTGACCTGGCTGGAGTAATCGGGCGGCTGCTGCCCATCACCGGGCACGATATCAAACGCATCCAGACGGACCGAGTACGGCGTGCTGTGGTCCGCTGCGTGAACTTCTTCTTCTCGGGGTTGCCAAGGTTCGCCCTGCCAGCCCCAAGCACCTGCAATGGCCAGACAAACCAGGACAAACAGCAGCGAGCCATAGGCAAGGGGCCGGGTCCAGAACATGAGCCTGCGTCGAGCGGCTACGATAGCCGGCGCGGCGAGGTCGGGCACGGTGCTCGACCAGTAGCCGCGCTTGGACAGCAGCGCACCAAGTCGCTCCGCAGCCTCATCCAGGGCTAGCGGCGACGACACCCGGAGCCGAGGGGGATTGGGACCCCAGATCGTGGGCCCGGCTCGCGTCCAGGGTTCTCGGCGCGTTACCCGCCAGGCAAGTTCAGCCGAGTCCACAGTACGGACAAAGAGACACAGCGCAGACAGGACCAAGAGGCCGCGAAGCCACAACGAGCCATAGAGGTCAAACAGCCCCAGGGTGTGCAGGAAGCCACCTGCCTGTCCCCAAATGCCGGATTGCATGACCAACCAGGCCTGAGGATTGCCTGCATACTCCTCCGGCATCTGCGGGATCAGGGTGCCAGCCGCAAGGGTCAGGCCCAGGAGCCCCATAAGGATCACCAAGGTACGGGGACTGGCAAGAATGCGCCACAGCGCGCTCAGCGGTTCGAAGCGAGATGCCCTTTCAGCCTGCTCAGTCATGATGATGTCGAACCTGTCCCAGATGAGGGCAACCGCGGGGGTTCTCCCGCATCCCATACCAAGCTGCCAGCCACGCGCGGGCCGCCAACCTGCCTCGCAGTTCAGAGGCAAACGATACAGTAAAGGCCCCAACCGGAAGCTGTTGGGGCCCGCCTATGTCGACCAAGCCACCCAAGGGATTTGAACCCTTAACCTGGCGCTTACGAAGCGTCTGCTCTGCCGATTGAGCTAGGGTGGCAAGCTCCAGAATCAGGCCGGTCAGTGCGGGCATTATACCAGGCTTCGGGACAATAAGCAAATCGGCTTTTCGGAGGCGCAGTAGCGGCTCAATTGAGGGCTCACGTGCAGGCTCTCCTTTGGGCGCAGGGTTGGTTTGGTGGCATGACGGGCAAATGGCTCTCTCTCGCGTCAAGTTAGCCCTCACCATCCTCCACACCGTCACGGCGCCTGGCTGCTGCACCGACAAAGGCTTGAAAGAGGGGATGCGGGCGAGTGGGCCGCGAGCGGAACTCGGGATGGAACTGGCAGCCCACCATGAAGGGATGATCTGCCAACTCACCGATCTCTACCAAGCGACCATCGGGCGACAGGCCAGAGAATACCATCCCGGCATCAGCCAGTAGCTCGCGGTAGAGGTTGTTCACCTCAAAGCGATGGCGATGCCGCTCGCGGACGATGGTCTGCCCGCCAAGATGTTCGGCGTACGCTGCCGCGGCACGGGTGCCAGGATAGAGTTCACAGGGGTAGAGCCCCAGGCGCATGGTGCCGCCCATCTCAGAGATGTCCCGCTGGTCCGCCATCAGATCGATTACTGGATACTCTGTCTTTATGTCGAATTCAGTCGAGTTGGGTTCATCGCTGTTCAGGGCATGGCGGGCCAACTCGATCACCATGACCTGCATGCCCAAGCACAATCCCAGATAGGGAACCTTGTTCTCGCGGGCAAAGCGCGCGGCCACGACCTTGCCCTCGATCCCGCGATAGCCGAATCCGCCGGGCACCACCATGCCATGCAGGCCTTCGAACTGCTGCACACCCCGTCGTTCGAGCTGCTCGGAGTCGATCCACTCGATATCCACGGCCACATTGTGGCGCAGCCCGGCATGGTGCAACGCCTCGCGCACGCTCAGATAGGCATCGCGCAACTCCACATACTTGCCCACCAACCCTATCCGTACGGGCTGCTTGGGACGCCGGATGTCTTCGACGACCTCGCGCCAGCTATCGAGTTCGCATGGTATTGCGGCGCCCAGGCCGAGTCGCTCCACCAGGTATTTGCCCAGGCCCGCCTCCTCCAGGATCAAGGGCACCTCGTAGATAATGGGGGTCGTGACCAGGGAGATCACGGCACGCTTTTCCACATCACAAAAGAGAGCAATCTTGGCCCGTATGTCTTCGTCTATGGGGTAGTCGGACCGGGCGACAATGATGTCGGGCTGGATGCCGATCCCGCGCAGCTCACGGACCGAGTGCTGGGTAGGCTTGGTCTTGATCTCGCCGGTAGAAGAGATGTAAGGCAAAAGCGTCACGTGCAGGTAGATGGTGTTCTCCCGACCCACGTCCACGCGCATTTGGCGGATTGCTTCCAGGAAGGGCAGGCTCTCGATGTCGCCAATTGTGCCGCCAATCTCGACGATGACGACTTGGGCCCCACTCTCCCGCGCCACCAGCCCAATGCGACGCTTCATCTCGTTGGTCACATGGGGGATCACCTGGATGGTGCCGCCGAGGTAGTCGCCCCTCCGCTCTTTGGCGATCACCTCAGCATACACCTGGCCCGAGGTCACATTGCTGGCGCGGGTCAGGTTTTCGTCGATGAAGCGCTCATAGTGGCCCAGATCGAGATCAGTCTCTGCGCCATCATCCAGCACAAAAACCTCTCCGTGTTGATAGGGAGACATGGTGCCCGGGTCCACGTTCAGGTAGGGATCCAGCTTCTGGATGGAGACTTGAACGCCGCGGCTCTTGAGGATACGCCCCACCGACGCGGCGGTCACCCCTTTGCCCACCGACGAAGCGACCCCGCCAGTGCAAAAGATGTACTTGGTTGTCATGCGCTTCACTCCGCAATAGAAAAGGAGAGTCGCCAAGACGGCGACCCTCCCCGTGTTCGCAGTGCTGAGCAGGAGTCCAGCAGTCTGCAACTCCTCAGGGGGTCCGCGGCAATGGGAGATCTCCCAGTCCGGAAGGTTGCTGGCCTACTCACCTACAGCAGGCGGCCCAGGTCGGCTGCTGCGCGGCGCATGTCCAGGAAGACAAGGCCTAGTTTCGCCCCCTGGCGGGCAAGGGCCGTCAAGACGGCATCCTCGCCGATCGACATCAGGATCACATAGCCATTGTCGCCGCGAATGTATACCTGATCCAGTGTTCCGCGCCCCAGTTCACTCGCGATCCGCTCGCCCAAGCTGAGCATGGCGGCGCTCATGGCCGAAACACGGTCCTCCTCCACATCGGCGGGCAGGTCAGAGGCTATGGTCAGCCCATCCACGCTCACAACGGCCGAGGCTTCAATGTCCAGGGTGACGAGTCGCAAGTCTCGCAGGCGAGCTATGATCTGTTCCGTACGCGATCGCATTGTTACACCATCCCCTTTCTCGAGACATCGCTGTCCAATGCATCCATGACATAGTAGCACAAGACACGGGGTATGTCAACGCACTCTTGCTTCTGGCGGCTGTAGCAAGGTCGAAGCATTCATTCGAGTCACTCGCGCTGGATATGGCTATCCAGCGGGAGCGCAACAGGTTCAAGCCTCGACATCAAGGGACAATGCAACAGCCCGGTTGCTTCTGGCACCCGGCGCCTCTGGCAAGGCCAGGCAGGATTACGCCACCTCTGCCGTCGGGACACTGAAGCTGAATGTGCTGCCCTCGCCAGGTTGGCTTGTCACCGAGATCTGCCCACCGTGAGCAATCACCAGGCCCTTGCTGACCGCCAGACCCACTCGAGCACTGGCAGAGCCGATGGCGCGTCCACCGTCGACCTGATGGGATAGATCAAAGACGCGCCATTGTTCGCCCGGTGGGATCTCCGTGCCGGGATCGTGGATGCTCACCACCAAAAAGCCCTGGGGGGGGCCGTCTTGGCGCTCCACAGAGGTCTGTGTCGCCCAGATGTCGATCTTGCTCCCTGCCGGCGTGTGGCGCACCGCATGATCCAACAGATTGATCACGATCTGCCCAAGGTGCTCAGGATCACCCCAGGCAGGGCTCAGCTCAGATGGCAGGCTGACGACCAGTTCGAGATCGCTCGCCTGCGCCTCCGAGCGCACCGTTCGCACGGCTTCGTATATGACGTCGCCTATATCCACAGGCTGTGCCTCGACTTGGAGCTCCTCACACTCCAGTGCAGACAATGTCCTGAAATTCCGCAACAGGGCTTCCATCTGCTCGATGTTTGCAACGATGGCTGCCGGCAAACGCCCCTGCAGCGATGCCTCGCTCTGTCCTGCGCCTTCTACCAAGAGCTGGGTGTCCCCTCGAACGAAGGCAAGGAGATCTTCCAGGTCACGTGACAGCGCCAAGTGATACTCCGCTTTGACCCGCCGGGCGCGATGTTCGGCAGTGACGTCCCGAAAGACGACGACATCGCCCAGGACCGAGCCATCGGACAGGCGCACCGGGGATAGGCGGCTCATGAGCAGCTTGTCATCCCACTCACACAGTGCCTGGTCACCCGGCCGGCGTGATGCATCGCGCAACAACTTGGCGTGGAGCGGAGCGATGATCCTGCCGAGGAGATGCTCTCGCGGGACATTCAGGATGCGTTCGGCAGCAGCATTCGCCAATGCCACGTGTCCCGTTTCGGCAACCACCACCACTCCATCAGCGGTGGAATCGAGGATAGAGCGCAGGCGAAGATTCTCGCTCTCTCGCCGGCGCACCTGCTCGTTCACCTGCTCAGAGCGTTGAAGTGCAGACTGATACAGGCGCGCATTCTGAATGGCGGTGGCCATGGGGGGCATCAGGTCCTGGCATAGCCGGGCATCTGCCTCGGTGAACCGCCGGGACGCCAGCCCGTGATCTCGCGGCGAAAGGTCGACACGACCCAGCAGCAGAACGCCCAGGGTACTTTCTTGGACGATCGGCAGAATCAGCGCCGGGCCGCTCTGTGGGCGTGCAAAGAGATCGTGCAGGCGCTCGAACTGCCCATAGTCTTCAGGGTCATTGGCCAGGACTGCACGGCGTATCAGGATGGCATGGCGGATCAGCGAAAGCTCGTCTGCGTCGATCACAGTGCGCCTGCTGGGATGGCTGTCCTGCGTCCAGCGCCGTCCCCACCAGCCATAACGGGCCGCCACGACGAGCTGCTCGCCTTCGTCGCCCTCTGGCATCAAAACATAGGCCCAATCGGCGTTGACGACACGAGAAACTGCGTCGGCAACGCGCTCGAGCACCACACGCAGATCGAGTGAATCGGACAGGTTGCGGCTGACCTCCAGTAGAAAAGCCAATTCCTGCGTGCGCAGCCATGCCTGCCTGCTGCTGGCTTGGAGCCGCCTGCCCAGACCACCCAGACCAGAGAGGACGGCTCCGTAGCTCTCGAGCGCCACAAGCACTAGCATCGCCAGATGTGCGAGCATGGCGACCTGCGCAGCGCCCAGCAGCCCAGCGGCGGCAGAAAGAGATGCCACGAGGAATGCACCTCCGAGCCAGATGGAAAAGCGTCGTCGGTGCCGGATCCACTCTATCAACGCATAGAGACCCAGCACCAGCGTTGCCAGCCAGAGTCCCGGCGGAACAGAGAGGGAGATGCGGTCCCCAATGAGGATACCAACGGCCAAAACGACGGCGACGGCTACCGCAGCGCCAGCCGCAAAGAGGGAGCCCCAGCGGCTGGTGTGCAAAGCGTCAATCAGGAAGGCCCACACGACAACGATGAGGGTGATGCTACCCAGGACCCATTCCTGGTAGGCAATGATTCGCTGCGAACCGATGAACAGCATAGACAGGCCAACCAGCCGGGCCAGGAATATCACTCCTCCGGCCACTGCCATGCGCCGGTGCCTGACACTGTCCAGCCGCAGCCATTCATTGGCCGCCATAGCCATGACGATGAGGCCAGCGATGGCACAGATGAGATAATAGCCCATTCCCCCCCAGCCCTGGGCCAACACGTTTTCCTCCTACACAGGCTATGGCTCCACCGGTCCCGTCGTGCGGTAGAGCCGTTCATAGATCAAGTATTGCTCGTAGACGCGCTGCAGGTATAGCCTCGACTGAGTTGCCGTGATCACCTCGACAAAGAGATCCAAATCCTCTCCACCAGCCTCTATCCAGCGAAGGGTGTTCCCCGGGCCACCGTTGTATCCAGCCAGGGCAACGAGGATCTGATTGTCAAAGCGGTCCATCTGTGCTCGCAGGTAAAACGCCCCGAACATGATGCTGATGTGAGGACGGTAGAGATCGTCGAGTACGAAATCCTCTATGCCGAGGCTGGTGGCGATCCCTGTGCCCGTGGCTGGCATCACCTGACCGAGGCCCCGTGCCCCCGCGTACGACTCGGCGGCGGGCTCGAAAAGGCTCTCCTGGCGGATGAGAGCAGCCAGCAGAAGGGGATCGAGGTCACGGGCGCCCGCCTCAGCAGACAAGAGATCGGCGTAGACAAGGGGATACGCCAGCCGCTGCAATTCCAGAGGTGCGTCGGCCATGGAGCCGTCGGGCCACAGAGCCACTAGGCGAGCAGCGACCCGCGCTGCAAGTCCATGGAGCCCTTGCTCCCTGAAGTAAATGGACAACTGGGCCAGCCTGACCGGGTTACGCCATGCCGCCTCGCGGACGCCATCAAAGGCAGCGAGGGCCTCGCGCCTCAGCCCGGCAGACAGCAGGGCCTCGCCCCGACGAAGGTCGAGCCGCCCGGTTACTGCTTCAGGTAGGAATAGATGCGTCGTGTCTTCAGGCACGCTGGTCCACTCGCGCAACCAGGCGAGTATCTGCGTCTCGGTCGTCGTTGGATCCCACACCGGAGGCTCCACCGCTTCTGTGATCAGGCGCGTGGCCGTCAATGAATCGCCAGCGCGGATCTGCTGCACACGGAGCGCATAATAGGTGTCAGGCGCTTCGGCAACGAGCTGATCCCAATGAGCCTGGTCAGCTGGGACCTCATCCTGGGCCGCTACCTTGCCAAGCCAGTACAGGCTCTTGGCGTAATAGGCCGAGTCCGGGTATTTGTCCACGAGGGACTGCCAGGCAACGCTCGCCCGATCTGGGGCCCCGGACCGGTAAAGCGACAATCCGGAACGCCAGAGCGCCTCGTCCGCATTCTCGAAACCGGGAAAGTCGACTTGAAGGCGCTCGTACAGCGCGGATGCCTGATCGTACGCTCCCTCATCCTCACATAGCCCGGCTGCACGCATGAGGGCTTTCGGAGCCAGCTCGTCATCCGGGAAAAAGGCTGCCAGATCCTGATAGACCTTGATAGCCAAATCCATTTCTCCCATGGCGGCGAGGATAGCAGCCCGGTCCAACCAGGCGCGCGCCAGCCATTCGCTCTCGGGAAACTCGGCGATGAGCACATCGAGCGTCTCCAGCGCGGTCTCGAACTGACCCAAAGACCGCAGCGCGGCAGCCTTGTAATAGAGCGCGCCATCCGCCCGCGTCTCTGGCTCGGAGTCCAGGAAACGGTCAAAGGCGCGAATGGCCGCGCCATAGACATCGGGATAGGCCGCACCGGCGTAATAGTCCACCAAACCTCGCTGGTACTCGTCTACCTCAACTCCAGCATCCACCAACTCGATCAGCGCCAGGTATGCGTGGTCCGACTGGGGGTAGGTGTCTATCAGGAGCTGATAGCCTGCCTGGGCCTCCTCGATCCGCCCGGCAGCGGCGAGCGCCTGGGCTGCAAGGTATTGGATCTTGGCGCGATAGTCATCGATGCGCGCCACGTCGAGGATGGCAGCATACTCCGCCTGAGCAGCATCATAGTCAGCCTGAGCCAGCCCGATCCCGGCTACTCTCTCGCGCAGGCTGACCTGCAAGCCACGGTCCTGTGTAGCAGCCAAGGCCTGCTGGTATGCGAGGGCGGCCCCCTCCAGGTCCGCTTGCTGGGCGCGACAGTCACCGATCCACTCGTAAACCATATCGGCCAATTCCGGCACGCTGGACAGATAGGCCTCATAGAGGGAGACGGCCTTGGCGCACTCGTTGGTCGCGTGGTAGGAACGGGCAGCCATCAGGGTGGCCTGTGGCCGGCGCAGATCGTCGGGATGGCGAGCGAAGAACTCTTCCCAGGCCGCCGCAGCCTGAACATAGTCCTGCTTCAGGAAATACGATTCAGCCAGGAGGTATCTTGCCTGCCTAGCCTGCGCATCGGTTGGGTTTTCGTCCAGCACGCCGAGATAAGCTGTAATGGCCTCTTTGTAGTTGCCGTTGAATTGATGGCGCTGCCCCATCTCAAGCTGCGCACTCGGCTCGGCTGTGGGGCTAGGCGTGGGCGTCAAGGTCGGGGCAGGAGTAATGGTATTTGTCGGTGAAGGGCTTGGCGACAGAGTGATGGCAGGCTCTGATGATTCAGCAACGGGTGCTGCCGCGGTGAGCGGCGCATCCTCCGGGTCAGTGGCTACTACGGCGGGCACGGACGCATGGGGAGCCGGCGTCGGTGGGGCGCTGCCACAACCAGCCAGGGCAGCGCCGATCCCCAGGACAAACAGCAGGAGCATCAATTGCCAGACCGCCAAACGAGACACCATAGACCCATTATCCCCGCAATGAGCATACTTGTCAACCCACCCATTTGTCCTATTCTCGATAGCGGAATGCGCCTATTTGGCATTCCATGGTCTCGGGACTATAATGTTCTCGAGCGAGCATGTAAACCGCGAATGGTAACCAGGGGTACAGAACCCTGCGGCACATCCAGTCCATCAAGGAGAAATCGCATTGAACGAGCAGAAGACGACGCACCAGAAGCAGGGATGGCGAGGGCTTCCGCGCAACGTGTGGGCAGTGAGCCTGACCAGCTTCTTTATGGATATCTCCAGCGAAATGGTTATCAACATCCTGCCCCTCTTCCTATCCAACGTGTTGGACGTGGGGACCGGCGTCATCGGCCTGATAGAGGGCATCGCGGAGGCGACTGCCAGCCTCCTCAAAGTGTTCTCTGGCTGGGTGTCCGACAGGCTGGGCAGTCGAAAGTGGATAGCGGTGGCAGGATACGGGCTTTCGGCGCTTTCGAAACCATTCTTCTACTTTGCCGGTAGCTGGACAGCTGTACTTGCCGTCCGATGGGCCGACCGCGTGGGCAAGGGCATCCGTACGGCTCCCCGCGACGCGCTGGTCGCAGACAGCATGGACGAGAGCCAGCGCGGGCTGGCGTTCGGCTTCCACCGGGCAGCCGACACGGGCGGCGCGTTCGTGGGATTGCTCATCGCCCTGGGGCTGGTGTGGGCAGCCCAGTCGGCATCAGTCGACCTCGGGCAGAGCACGTTTCAGGTCGTGGTGCTCGCGAGCCTGATCCCGGCGGCGTTGGCGGTGATATCGCTGGCTATCGGGGCAAGGGAAGTGTCGGTCACGGGCAAGCGCGCCAGACCAGCCATCACCTTCAAGGGATTGGGCAAGCGGTTCCTGGTCTTTATGGTCATCGTCGGGATATTCGATCTTGGCAAC
>JBFFCR010000044.1:0-14497 GCA_041559855.1 Anaerolineae bacterium
CCCAACGAGAGGACGAGGCTGGCGGAGGTAGACGCGCATGCAGCCAATCTCAGTCATGCTTGTAGATGACCACCCAGTCTTCCGCCAGGGCCTGCGACGGGTTCTGGAGAGCGAGGACGATCTCGACGTGGTCGCCGAGGTGGATCATGGCCTCGAAGCACTCCGGTTGGCTACACAGATGGTTCCCGACGTGATCTTGCTAGACATCAACCTACCCGGTATGAATGGCCTTCAGATCGCCCGCTCCCTGAAAGACGCGCTAATGGACATCAACATCATCATGCTCACCGCATACCACGACGACCAGCAGGTGTTCCACGCTATCCGCGCAGGAGCCTCTGCCTACTTTCCAAAAGACGTCAGCCCTCGCCGGCTGATCGAAGCCATTCGCCTTGTACACCAGGGCAGCTATGTGATTGAAGACCGGATTCTGGAAAAGCCACAGGTGGGCGAATGGCTTCTCGCCCAGTTTGAACAAGCGGAAGGCGCAGATGCAGAAAGTCTCGGCGCGATACTAGTCCCCCTCTCGCCTCGTGAGATGGAGATCCTGCAACACATAGCACAAGGCAGAAGCAACAAGGAAATCGCGTACGAACTAGGCATCAGCCGTCAGACCGTCAAGAATCACATGACCAGCATCCTGCGCAAGCTTGCCGTGAACGACCGCACACAGGCTGCCATCTATGCGCTGCGCAGGGGATGGATACGACTTCAAGATATCAGGTAAGCCCAACACCCGCCGGGCGCCACACTGAGCCGGAGTGTGCATATCAGGGAGAGGATAGGAACAGATGTCGAGCGAGAACGCTGCCCTTTCCGGTGCTGAACAGCTTAGCATACTGATTCAGGAGACGCAGAAGGATTACGACCGCATTCAGCGGGATCTGAAAGAGATCGATGTGCTCATCCGCCAGAGCACTGTAGAGGTAGAAACTCTGGCACAACGCAGTACCCAGATCGCGGGCAAGGTACACCAGATGGAGCTGAACCTGGATACGTACCCTCGCCAGGACATCAAAGAGATCTATGCCGCTGCCCACGAGGCCCAGATGCGCCTCTTCATGATGCGCGGGCAGCTCGAGCAGTTGCAGAATCGTCAGCAGGGACTCCAGGAGCAAAGCCAGCGTCTCTTGCAGCTTGTCGAGGCAGCGCAGCAGATTACGCCTGCAGATCTGGTCGTCCGCACCGGCGGTCTCCCACCTGGCGGTCAGCGCGACATCGTGCGCGTCATCGAGGCCCAGGAGGGCGAGCGCAAGAGACTGGCGGCGCAGATGCATGATGGACCAGCTCAGTCGCTCAACAACCTCATCCTGCAGGCTGAGATCTGCGAGCGACTGTTCGACACCGATCCTGTGCAAGCCAGGGTGGAGCTCGGCAACCTGAAGAATGCAGTACATGTCACCTTCCACAGGATCAGGGACTTTATCCTGACGTTGCGGCCCATGATGCTCGACGACTTGGGGCTTGTGCCGACGCTCAAGCAATATATCCAAGGATTCGGTGACAAGTCGCACCTCTCGACCAACTTCACGGTCATGGGCCGCGAAACCCGATTGCCGGACCACATTGAGGTGGCTCTCTTTCGCGCGGTCCAGGAGTTGCTGAACAACGTGGACAGTCATGCCCACGCTACCCACGTACAGGTGACCCTCGATTTCCAGGAGCACAACGTCATCGCCAGCGTGGAGGATGATGGCAGCGGGTTCGACGCCAACGAGATTCAGAGACCGGGCCAGCCGCGGAAAGGGCTCGGACTGGCGACCCTGCAGGAACGAGCAGAGCTGTTGGGAGGACGAGTCGTGTTTGAGAGCCGTATCGGGCGGGGCACCAAGGTGCGCATCGAAATCCCGATGGCCTGATCGAGCTGTGTAGCGGTTGAAAGACCGATCCAGTTTCCTTAGACTTGGCACCCTACCCGTATCTTTTTGGTGACACGAGCGGTATACGAATTGAGGGAAACCTCATGAGTTGCGCTGGAGTGCTTGCATCGACCCACAATGTAGCCCACTTTTGATCCTGGGACGATGGTACTATTGCCTACGTAGACAAACTGTGGTATAATAGCAGTGCATTTCAGGGCAAAAAACTATCACGAAAGGAGGTGAGAAGAATGCTATTTCTGCCGCACGAAGAAGGACAGGGATTGGTGGAGTATGCTTTGATTCTGGTTCTGATAGCAATCGTTGTTATCGCCGTCCTGGTGCTGATCGGCCCAGAAGTTGGCAACATCTTCAGCTCGATCCTCAGCGGCCTCCAGAATAACTGAGATCACCTGTCTCGAATGACGATAGAGTCCCACTCTGGTGGGGCTCTATTCTTTTTGGGGCGCACCCTCGTGCCATACCCTGTCACAGACGTTGTATCCAGTATCACCTTGGCAGAGGAACTAGGTCGGCCGCCGACCCGCGTGGTACTGCAAGCCTATTGCCAAATTCGACGAGGTAGTGTATAATAAGCGCAGCTTCTGTAAGCGCCAGAGAGGCTTAGGTTCTGGCTGGCCACCAGAGGCAGGCTTGCCGGGGTCGAGTTGCGTAGCGATTGGCTGGTAGAGAATGTGATGAAGCTGCCTATGCGTGCGAATGAACGGAAAAGTCTCCGTGCGCCTGTGAGATGCCTTCGTCGGCGCTCGTCTGACCAGTGTGCCGGGGAGAGCGGCCAGGCATTGCTGGAAATGACCATGGGCGTAGTCTTCTTGGTCATCATCATTCTCATCCTTTTCGAAATGGGGGTGCTGTTCTACTCCTACATCGCCTTGCTAAACGCATCCAGAGAGGGAGCCGTGTTCGCCGCGACACACCCGACGATGGAACCCGGCGACCGGGACTACGAGCGCTACGAGACTATTACGACCGCCGAGGCCATTGAAGGCGGTTTGATCATAGAGCCAGGGTTCTTTGAGATCCACACGCCAGAAACGCCCGAGGGTGTCGAGCCACTCGACCCCATCATCGTCAGTGTAAGCTACCAGTTGATTAATCCTACACAGGGGATCATTCTGCCATTCCTCGGACGGATGGGGCTGTTTCAGAGCGCATGGATGACGGCCCGGACAGAGATGCCGATTCAATGAGCAGTGAGGTGCAAAGCCGAATGTCAATAGACCGCCGCAGAAGGCGACACCCGTGTCAGGAGCGCGCGCCCAAAGGCCAGAGCCTGACCGAGTTTGCATTGACGATGCCCTTGCTGGTAATCCTTCTGATAGGTATCATCGTCCTGGCCTATATCGGCTTTGCCTATGTGAGCATCTCCAGCGCGGCGCGCATGGGCGCGCGACACATGGTCGGCCTCAATCCATCCGATCGTCCGGAGAACCCGGATCTATTCAGGACAGCCGACGAGGAGATCACCCATGTCGTCACAAGCAGCATGTTTATGCTGGATTGGACGCAAGCGGAGATCGCCATCCTGCCTGAGGATACAACCGACCGCGTGTATGACGCAAATGTCTCTGTGCTGATCACCTACACAATGGACCTGCCAGAGGTCCGGATACCCTACGTGATCAGCGATGGATACCTTGTTCTGATGAGGCCCCTCACGCTCCGGGCTTCGTCGCAGATGCGGATCTACTGAGAGCGACACTGGCTATTGAGCCAGGTGGGAGCGGATGGACAACAGACATTGGAGAGCCATCAAACCTGAAATGCCTCCGGCAGCGGGAAGGGGAGGAGAAAACTATATGTTCAAGAGAGAGAATGAGAGCGGCCAATCCATCCTCGTCATCACCTTAAGCATCATGGCCATTCTGGCCCTGATTGCGCTCGTGGTCGATGTGGGGAACGCGTACGCCCATCGGCGCAAGGTCCAGAACGCCGTCGATGCAGCGGCCTTGGCTGGCGCACGGAAGCTTGCCTTCCGGGATACCCTGGAACCACCTGAGAGGCTGATGATCGCCCAGGTATACAAGGAAATCGGTGATTACGCAGAGGCCAACGGCGTGAGCCGGGACGACGTGGAGGCCAAGTTTATCATGGCCAATGGCGAGTGGGGGGTAGAGATCGACAACTCGCCTGTCCCTGTCCCAGACCAGGCAGAGGGCGTCTCCGTACTGGGGTATTTGCCCTTCGAGACTTACTTTGCCCACATGCTCGGCTTCCCGACCATGGAGGTCAACGCCGATGCACAAGCGTACATTCTGACCGGACCTTGCAGCGCCGATGGTTGTCTCTTCCCCCTCGTGGTCTCCTACGATATCTTTGCCGACGACCCGCGCCACGAGCCAGTCGAGGGCAAGGTGTATACGCTCTGGGTTCAGGATCTGCTGACGCCCGGCAATTTCGGCTGGGCCTACTGGGTCGACGGTGACGGCACCCTGCGCGGCGAACCGCCGCAGGGACCTGAGGTGACCTCGCTGGAGCCCAATCTCCTGGAGCCCTGCCGTAGCGGTGCGTGGAACGCTGGCGAGTGGGTGCACGGCGACAACGGCGTCAACTTCCAGCCGGTCCTGGACTATCTCGCGGACTATATCACAGCTTCGCCGCCGATTTCGGTGACGATCCCGATCTATGATGAGACGCAGTTCGAAGGAACCAATAGCATCTTCCATATCGTGGGCTTTGGCGCCTTTGAGCTGCTCTGCGCCCATAGCTCGCGGGCTCACTATGTTGAGGTAGACATCGAGGGCGAAGACTATGGGTATTGCGGGCCAGACGCCGACACGGACACCGCCAAGTACTTGACGGGCAGGTTCGTGCGCTGGTTTGAGACGGCAGGCTTTGAGGACGGCTGCATCGAGACCGGCATGTCCAGCGTTTCCCTCCGCCCGCCCAAGTCTGGATGGATGCCAGAGTGGTTGGAGGACGAGTAAGCAACCTGGTTATCGCCCTCGTCGCGATGGGCAATCTTGAAAGGCAGGCAGAGCGATAGAACGACGCTCGCGGTGACGCGCATTGAATTCTAGACGGTCGATTGAGCACCGGCAGGAATCAGACCAGCCGGATCCCGCGCCACGGACACCACAGGAGTCTGGCAGGGACCGCAACCGGCGATTCTCTGGTTCTGTCCTGAGCGGGGGAGGGAGTGAGGGCCATCCCTCGCTCAAACTGTGTTTGGGCAGGGTTGCAGCGGAGGGTCGCCCGCACGGAAACCGCGCTCTCTTCCCAAGGCAGGTGCTTGGTGCAATGATTGAGGGCGATCCGCAGACGTCAAAACCCTGGTGCCCAGGTCCCCCCCGCACGCGGCCAGTTCAGAAGCACTGCCCCGGAGCAATATGGCGATCCAGGCCTGCAGGTTTGTAAGCACCGCTACCCTTATAGATCTCCCGGCGGAGTGGAGGTAGAATCATGCCATCGGAGCACAACGACCTTCGACAGAGCCGCAAGGGCGCACGGCAGCGGCGGGCGGTCCTGGCTCTCGTGCTTGCCATACTGGCAGTGCTGGCTGTCGCCGTTACAGCCAATGCCTATGTCGCCAAGCTAACCGAAACGACCCTGGTCGACTTTGACAGCGGCACATTCCGGTTCACCGGCCTGCTTGATCTCCCCGGTGAGGGGATCGACAGCGTGCAACTGATGCCCGTCGGCCTGGCAGGCGACTGGCAAACAGCGAACCAGATCCTGCCGGAGCGCCTGGCAAACGTGAGCGCGGTTGCAGCCGGTAATAGGATATACGTGGTGGGCGGCACAGACAATGAATTGGACTTTCGCTCCGAGGTCTACTCCTACGACGTCGGGCCTGATGGTGAGCTGAGCGCCCCGCAGACGCAGGCCAGCTTGCTCGAGGGCAGGGCTGCGACCAGCTTCACCGTGCATGATCCAAGTGGGGCGACGCCCGTGCTCTACGTGGTGGGCGGTTTTGACGAGAACTGGTCCGCAAGGGACACAATCTATCGCGCGACGATCGATCCCTCTTCTGGCACGGTGAGCACATGGGTCGAAGATAGCCAAAAGCTGCCCACAGAACCCTATGGCCTGCAGTCCGCTTCGGCCGTCGTGCACGACGATTCGCTCTATGTCATCGGCGGCTGGGGTGGCGAAAACGGCGAGCCAGTTGATACAGTCTACCACGCGCCGATCGGCGCGTCCGGCGCGCTGGGCGAATTCGTGGAGACTTGGCCCCTGCCAGAGCCGCTATATAGCGGCGTGGCCATCGTCTACGAAGGGGAGACCCTCGACACCCTGTATTTCATCGGAGGTCGCAACGACGGCGCATCCACCTTCAAGGTCTACTTTGCCGATTTCCTGGAGGGCGGAGGGCTGACTCCATGGACCCTCTCGGAGGGCAACCTCCCCAATCATATCTACGGTCATGCCGGCGTGTACCTTCGCGGCGAGATTGTCCTCATCGGTGGCGTTGTCGACTCCCTTGATTTGGAGGAGGGCATCTCGAGCATCGTCAAGGTGGCCCTGGTGGACCCCACGAACACCACCTTCCGCCTCTATGACTGGTGCGAGAATGCTCCGCCCGACTGCACCATCGGGGCCTGGCAGACCGGAGAGTTGCTGCCCGAGGTCCGCGCCCTCCATGCAGCAGCAACCGTGGGCGACTATATCTATGTCCTCGGTGGGCAGGACGGTGATGCTCATGTGCGAGACACGATCTATTATGGCTCTGTCGATGGTTCGGAGGCGGTCTATGCGACCGAGGGCACGTACATTTCTGACCAGATAGACCTGGGCCAACGGGCCAAACTCCTGGAACTCGAGTGGGATACAACCATCAGCCGTCCCGACGAGATGAGCCTCACCATGCAATACCGCTACAGCCTGAACGGGCTGGACTGGGTGGACGGACCCGATCCTGTACAATCTGTTGACGGCACCAACCGCATCGAGATCGTGGGGCAGCCCGAGGATGTCGTGTACTTCCAGTACGAGGCCAACCTTACTACCTCAGCGACCACAGCCTCGCCGCTTCTGAATTCGGTACACCTCTACTATGAAGTACCCGATCCGGATCTAGCAGTCATCAAGGATACGGGGAAGGTGATCACGGTAAGCCTGGGGAGTACGCTCGTGTACACCATCACCTATACCAACAACGGCGGCTGGGTAGCCGAGGATGCCGAACTGACCGAGTACTTGCCCGAGAACACGACATTCGGTGGCTCGGCAGGGTGGCAACAGGTCGGCGACAGCAACGCCTACACTTATCAATTGGGCAACGTGCCGTGGGGCGAGGGAGGTACTGTCCCATTTGAGGTTGTGGTGAATAGCGAAGTGCCGCCCAATACGACCCATATCACCAACGAGGTCAAGATCGACTATCCGCCCATGATCGACGCCTACGACCAAACCATCGTCGATCCGTTTACGGAGGACAACGAATACAAGTTCAGCAATCCTCTGGGCCTCCAGGTTGATCTGACCATCGGAGACCCAGTTTGGCCCGCCATGTCGTTGGAAGGCATGTGGCCACAGATCTGCATCAGTGTGATAAACACCGGCGCCGCGAATGCCCTGCAGGGATTCTGGGTGGAGCTCTATATCAAGCCCGCCCCTTCCGAGCCACCGCAGTGGCCTTCCGATCATGATTGGGGCTATTGTCTGTATGATTCCGACCCTGAATGCACAACGCTGCATCGCCCCTCCTACGTGGGCTACATCGACCAGCTATTAGCTGGCGAAGATCCCCGGGAGGTGTGCCTGATACCCGAGGCGCCCGTGGATCCACTGGCACCAGATTATCCGGCAGTCGGGACCTACGATGTATATGCCCAGGTAGACGTAGCTTTTGCGGGCGACGATCTCTATCTGGGACGTTACTCGGAGGGCAACGAGACGAATAACCTCGCGCAGGGTACCCTGACGGTCATGCCTAGCGATACCAGCATCTACCTGCCAGTGATCCTCAGAGGAGCGCCGTGAGATACTGGACAGAGACAAGTGAAGTTGCGATTCTGGCAGTTTTCTGGTAGAATGGTACCTAGTACCGGATAGGAGCCAGGACAGAGAAGAGGAAAGTCGTATGAAAACAACTGAATCGACCCCAGGGAGGTTCGCGTTCCTCACAGTCCTGATCTACACCATACTTTTGGTATGGTGCTTGGTCGCGCCTGGCGTTGCCCTTGCTGATGACCCCCCACCTCCTCCGCCACCTCCTGACACGCCGACCTTTACCCCAACACCTGAGGACCCAACAGACACGCCTACCCCAACAGACACACCCACCCCCAGGGAGGACACGCCCACACCTACCCATACAACCGCAGCAACCAACACACCTACCTCAACCGACACACCTGGGCCAACAGAGACCACTGAACCCACCGATACACCTGGCGCTGTCGGCACCACCGGCCCGCAGCCCACCTCCAACCCCGATTGCCAGTCGGTTGTCACAGGGAACGTGTCTGATGCCTCCGGTGGACCGGCGCGCGGCGCCACGGTAGTCATTACGGGTGCAGACTGGTCACGTACGGCCGCGACCAACGACACAGGGCAGTATGGATTCAACCAGCTCTGCCCTGGCAAGGCGACCCTGCAGGCATTCCTCGCCGACGGACAGGTGAGCCAGGTGGCGGAGTTGGACCTGAATGGACGGGACAACGTCCATGTCGAGCTCAATACCGGCACTGACAGCGAATCGGCCGCCCAAGAGACTCCGGCGTCCGGGCCGGACATGCCTGTCACCGGCAACGAAGGGTGGCTACTGCTCGGCGCTGCCCTGCTGGCAGTGCTATTGCTGGCGATTGCTGGAACGCGTCGCGCTCTGACCGTCCGGGAACGGACTAGAGAACGCGACTAGTTTGCTTGCAGAACCTGGCGAACCCTTGGCCCAATCTGACAACATGGAGGGAAACTGATGCGACGAGGTAGAATCCTGATCCTATTGGGGCTGATCCTGGCCGTCGGCACGGCTGCCGCGGTATACTTCTTTGTGGCAAACCTGGAGCCAACCGAGACCACCGAGGTTACGCTCGAGAAAGTCCTGGTCGCTACGACGTTCATTCCCGAGGAGGAGCCGATCGAGGGGCGCGTCGATCTGGCTGATAGGCCCCAAGGCTACATACCCGAGGGCGCACTACGCTCTGACGAAGGCACAGACGGCATGCTTGCTGCTGGTCCCATCCCCGAGGGTACCATTATCCAACGCACCATGCTGATCAGCCAAGAAGACCTGGCACTCGAGGGCGAACTGGGCAAGCTGATCGAGCCGGGCCTGCTTGCCGTCGCATTCCCGATCGATGAGTTGTCAAGCGTGTCCTATGGCATCCGGCCTGGCGATCACGTCGACGTGTTGATAACCTTTTTCTTTATGGACATCGATCAGGAGACCCAGGTGGTTGAGCCGATTTGTGGGTCCACGTGCCCTGGAGGTGAAGAAGCATCCCTTGGCAGTCAGATCTCTCGCCCCACTGCGCAGCTCACCCTGCAAAACGTCCGAGTCCTTGGCGTGGGTCGCTGGGCCCAGGAGATGACCGCAGAGCAGGCACAGGCACAGGCCCAAAGCGGAGAAGCGGTGGCGGTGGAACTGCCACAGTACATCACGGTCATGGTCGCTCCCCAGGACGCGCTGGTCCTGAAACTGGCCCGCGAGATGCAGGCTGAGATCGACCTAGCCGTCCGCTCACCGGACGACGCGCAGGCCTTTACCACGCAGCAAGTGACGTTGGAGTACATTCTGACACGCTTCGCTGTCAGCCTGCCGCCCAGGATGCCCTACACATTGGAATCGCTCGAGGCAGCGAGCCCAGCGTCAGGGGAATAGAACGCCAGGAAGCGAACGACGAGCCTATGATGCAACCACCAACGCAAAAGATCTCTGTGCTGATCGTCGACGATATCCCAGAGACCCGCGAAAATCTCGAGAAGCTCTTGTACTTTGAGTCTGACATCGAAATCGTGGGCAAGGCGGAAAGCGGGCAGCAGGCAATCGACCTGGCACGGAGACTGCAGCCCCATATCGTCCTGATGGACATCAACATGCCTGATATGGATGGCATCACCGCCAGCCAGCAGATCGCCCGGCTGGCGCCTGCCAGCCAGATCATTATGATGTCAGTACAGAGCGAGGCCGACTACCTGCGACGTTCCATGCTCGCCGGGGCAGTGGACTTTTTGACCAAGCCTTTTACCAGCGAGGAACTAAGTACCAGCATACACCGCGTATACGAGATGGGGCGCAGCCGCCAGCCGGCGGCCCCGACGATCCGCGAAACGGAAGAGGGCTCGCCCCTCGTCTCGGGGATCAGAGCCCAGCCACCGGCGGAAGGGGGCAAGTTGCTGCTGGTCTATAGCCCCAGGGGGGGAACCGGTTGCAGCACTGTGGCCACCAATCTGGCGATCGCGATGGCCCAAGCCTCCTCGAAAACGGTCGCGCTGGTGGACGCCAGTCTCCAGTTTGGGGATGCAGACGTCCTGCTGAACTTGCAGGGCGCCCAGAGCATCTCCGACGCAACCAAGCGCTTGGGTGAGCTGGACTCGGATTCAGTCCCCGTCATGATGGCCACGCACTCCTCCGGGATCAAGGTCCTGATTGCGCCTCCAAGTCCAGTGGACTTTGAAACCATCAGCCCTGAGGCATTCAAAAAAGTGCTCCAGCGTGTGCTCAAGTCCTTTGACTGTGTCATTCTGGATACTTGGAGCTACCTTGGCGACATGGTCCTTGCCGCGATTGATCTAGCCGAGCGCATCCTGATCATCATGACGCCAGAGATACCATCCATAAAGGGCACCAGGCAATTCTTCGAGATAGCCGAGGCACTGGAGTTTCCACAGGATCGCATCGATCTCATCCTCAACAAGGTCTACTCTCGAGATGGAATCCGTGGGGATCAGGTCGAGAGTAGTATGAAACACAAGATCCGAGCCCAGTTCGAGTTCGAGCCTCAGGCCATCCGACAGGCCATCAACCAGGGTTCGCCGTTGATCACAACACAACCCAATCATCCCCTATCCCAAGGATTTCTGCAACTGGCCCAACAGGAGTTGGCGCTCCTCGAACCCCAGCTCGCCGAAGCAGCCGCTGATCGAGCAGCCGCACAGGCCGAGCGCCCGGTTCGCTCGGGCCTATTTGGAAGGTTGCGGAAGTGAACCCCTTGCTAGAGTATAGCGTGATACATTCGGAGTGGAGAAGCTAGAGTGGAGGAATACGATGTCCTTGTTGCAGCGAATTGAAAAGAGTCAGCAGACGCCTGCGGAGCAGCCCCCGCACGATGAGCGCGCGACCAGGCTGGAGGAGTTGCGAATCCGCCGCCGGCCCGCCGCGCCGGTGCGCGACACCTTCCGGGATCTGAAAAGCAGGATCCACGACAGGCTCCTCGCTGAACTCGATCCGGGACAGGATGTAACCCAGACCGACGAGGTGCGACGACAGATCGAAGAGATGTTCGACGCGCTGCTCACGCAGGAAAGCCTGAACCTGACCCGGGCCGAGCGCCAGCGATTGCTCGAGCAGATCATCGCCGAGATCTTGGGGCTGGGTCCGATCCAACACCTAATGGCAGACGATAGCATCACCGAGGTGATGGTCAATGGCCCCAACGCTGTGTACCTTGAGCGAGCAGGGCGCGTTGAACCAACCGACATCAAGTTCGACGATGATGAACACGTTCTGCGCATCATCGACCGCATCGTTTCGCCCCTGGGCCGGCGCATCGACGAGAGCCAACCATTTGTCGACGCCCGTCTGCCCGATGGCTCGCGCGTAAACGCCGTCATTCCCCCACTTTCACTCATCGGTCCCATTCTCACCATTCGGAAATTCGCGCGCATCCCTATTACCGCCCAGACGCTGGTCGAGCTTGGCTCGATCCCCCAGGAAGCCCTCGAGTTCCTCAAGGCCTGTGTACAGGCCAAGCTGAATATGGTGATTTCGGGCGGCACCGGGTCTGGCAAGACCACGACCCTTAACGTGCTCTCCGCGTTCATCCCCGGCGAAGAGCGGATCATCACCCTGGAGAATTCAGCAGAGCTCCAGCTTCAGCAGGAACACGTGCTGACGCTCGAATCGCGCCCGCCCAATGTCGAGGGGAAGGGAGAGATCACCATGCGCCAGCTCGTCATCAACAGCCTGCGCATGCGCCCCGACCGGATCATCGTCGGAGAGTGTCGCGGTCCCGAGGCTTTGGACATGCTCCAGGCCATGAACACGGGCCACGATGGGAGCATGACCACTGCCCACTCTAACAGCCCTCGCGACACCCTATCGCGCCTCGAAACGATGGTGCTGATGGCCGGCATGGATCTGCCGCTACGGGCAATCCGGGAGCAGATCGCTTCTGCACTGAATCTGGTAGTGCACCAGGAGCGCATGCGCGACGCTACGCGCAAGATCACCAAGATCACCGAGGTCCAGGGCATGGAGGGCGACGTCATCGTCATGCAGGACGTCTTCCTCTTTGAACAGCAGGGCATCGAAGGCGGCAAGGTGATCGGGCGACTCAAACCAACTGGCATCCGTCCCAAGTTCATGGAGCTTGTCGAAGCCGCCAACATCCATCTGCCGCCCACTATCTTTGGCGCCGGGCGCCGCTTCTAGATCGGACGCAAGGAGATCGAGGACATGGAGTCGCTGCAGCAAATCCTGCTTAATCCGTTTGTGTTGCCAGCGGCGGCTGCGCTAGCCGTGGTGCTCCTCTTTGTGGGGCTCGTTCGCGCTGGGCGCACCACCGATGATGTGATCGGGGAGCGTCTCGATCGCTACGGGCGGACTGAGGTGGAAGGGGAGCCCGCCCGGAAGGGGCGCCGCTCGGCAATAGATGGGATTGAGGCAGCGGTGTCCAGGCGCGGCTTTGCCCTGGGCATCCAAACCGAGCTGGCACGCGCTGACATCAAGCTGCGGGTAGCCGAGTTTGTCATTATTTCTGCGCTTTCGGTTGTCCTGGGCTTTTTACTGGGACACCTGGTCTTTGGAACACCCGTGATCGGGATGGTGTTCGCCGTCGTAGGCTTCTTCGTGCCGCGCATCTATGTTGCCTACCGCAGGAGAAAGCGACTAAATGCCTTCAATGATCAACTGGGCGACACCATCGGGCTGCTGGCAAACTCGCTCCGGTCCGGTTTCAGTATCGTGCAAGCAATGGACACGGTTGCTGAACAGCTGCCAGATCCGATGGCGGCCGAGTTCCACCGGGTGGTTCAGGAGATTGGACTGGGCCTGCACTATGAACAAGCACTGGGCAATATGCTTCGCCGCGTGCCCAGCGACGACCTGGACCTGATGATCACGGCGATCAACATTCAGGGACGAGTGGGCGGTAACCTGGCAGAGATCCTGGACACCATCGGCCATACGATCCGCGAGCGTGTTCGCATCAAAGGGGAGATCCGGGTGCTGACCGCCCAGCAGATGATCTCAGGCTACATCTTGACCGCGCTACCTGTAATCCTAGGCCTCGTGCTCTATCTGATCAACAAGGACTATGTTGGCAGAATGATTGAGGATCAATGTGGATGGATCATGCTTGGCGTCTCTGTGATCATGATCACCGTTGGGTTCCTGATCATCCGCAGGATCGTAAACATCGAGGTCTAGAAAGACGCCGTTCCTGGTCAGCATGATTCCGGCAAGAACGGGCCCTAGCCAGCGTGCAGACCGGAGGATTGGAGAGCACCTATGCCTATGGTTCCCGTGTTTATCGCTGTAGGGGCGTTTCTGGCTATCCTACTCGTCATAGTCGGCATCGCCTCGCCACGCCCTGCAGACCGGGTCCAAGACCGGCTGCAGCAGTACGACCGGCTCATGACCCTGGAAGAGATGGAGCTGGCTCGGCCATTCAGCGAGCGCGTCCTGCTCCCAATGCTCCGGGCGATTTCCCGCTTTGTGTCCCGGTTCACGCCCCAACGCACCCTCGAGAATACCCAACGCAAATTGGAGCTGGCTGGGAATCCCAACAACTGGAGTGCTGCCGAGTTCCTGGGGATCCGGGCCCTGTCAGCTATACTGCTGGGCGCTCTCGCGTTCGCTCTCCTGATGCTAGCACAGGCCGAGCTCACTCAACAACTGCTCTACAGCGCAGTCATGTGCCTGTTGGGATACTTTTTGCCTGTCGCGTGGCTCGGAAGCCGTATCAGGAGCCGGCAGGACGAGATCGTCAGGACCCTGCCCGACGCTCTTGACCTACTCACGATCAGCGTCGAGGCAGGATTGCCATTCGACGGCGCCATGCAGCGAGTAGCCGACAAATGGGATAACGAGCTCAGCAAAGGCTTCCAGCGACTGCTGACAGAGATGCAAGTGGGCAAGTCCCGCAGGGAGGCCCTGCGCGACATGGTCAGCCGGATGGAGGTTCCTGATGTCACCAGCTTTGTCGCAGCTCTCATCCAGGCTGACCAGCTCGGCATTAGCATCGCCAAGGTGCTGCGCATTCAGGCGGAGCAGATGCGCATCAAGAGGCGCCAAAGAGCAGAGGAGAAGGCGCAACAGGCCCCGATCAAGATGCTCATACCGATGACGTTTCTGATCTTCCCGACCATCCTGATCGTTATCCTGGGACCGGCCCTCCTCATCCTCAAGGAATCGGCTATCTTTTCGGTATTCTAGTGAGCCTCAGACGATGGTATCAGCACTGATTCTCAGAGCCTGGAGACTGTGACACACCATTCTGATCTGGCCG
>JBFFCR010000045.1:0-14193 GCA_041559855.1 Anaerolineae bacterium
AGTTGCCTTCAAGGAGATTCTCGTTGCCGAACAGCAAGAAACCGTCGAAGGAAACATCGGTCGCCGTGTTGCTCAGGAGAGTGTTGTGGTCCGAGAAGATCCCGAAACCACCAGTTCCTCTGGCTGAGCCGTCAACGGTGTTGTTCTCGATGATGGCCGGGAAATGCTGCGGCGCTGCACTGGCCGCGCCATACTCGTACAGGTCCACCAGGTGTTCGGCCAGGTCGCCGGGCCAGATGACGTCGATCTGGTACAGGTCGGCGTCGCTGGACTTGGTCTCAAAGTACTGGAGGTAGACGCCCAGGCGGTCCTGCACGGCGTCCGGGGTATCGAACACCTCGACGGTGACGTTGGGGTGGGCGTCCATGTAGCGCTGGGCCGCGGCCTGGGTCAGTTCCAGCTCCTGGCCCACGGCGCCACTCAACAGCCGAACCGTCACCGGCTCCTCCGAGACGGGCGGGGCTGCCCCACCAGGCATGGCGGTCTCAAAGCCGGTCAGATCCTGCAGATCCAGCTCAAGTTCTTCGAGCGCACTCTGGGCATCCTTGTCGCCTGTCAGGACCGAGTGCACGGCCTGGAAGAAGGCGGTCGAGACCTCGTTGTACTGGGGCGCGGTGGCGGTGGAGGGTCGGGCGACGGCGTTGATGAACACGTCGTACAGCTTGCACATGAAGGGGCTGGCGGCGCAGACGTCGGCATCCTGGTAGAGGTCCATGATGGTGGGGTTCATGCTGCCCTCGACGGCCCGGATCTTTTGCTCGTCGCGGGAGGTCAGGAAGAGGGCCACATCGGCGGCGACGTCGGGATGCAGGGAGTACTTGGAGACGGCAAGCTGCCAGCCACCGAGGGTGGCGGCGCCGTGGCCGCTGTCCCCGAAGGGCAGAGGTGCGACGTCGAACAGGTCCTTGACGGCGCTGTCATCGCCCTGGCCAAGGGAGTAGGCGTAGGGCCAGTTGCGCATAAAGGCGGCGTTGCCGACCTGCCACATGTTGCGGGCGTCCTCTTCCTGGAAGCCGGTGACGCCCTCAGGCGAGATGGCGCCGACCCAGCCGGCGGCAGTGTCAACCGCGGCCGCGGCCATGTCGTTGTTGATGGTGATCATCTTGTCAGAGCTGATGATCGTGCCACCGCCGTTGGAGTAGATCCACTCCAGGGCGTCGCAGGTCAGGCCCTCGTAAGCGTTACCCTGCCAGACATAGCCCCAGAAGTCGGGGTTGTCGGCGCGCTCGCCATCCTGGATTGTCTGGGCCATCTCTTCCAGCTCGGCCCAGGTGCCGGGCGGGGCCGTGTAACCGTACTTTTCCAGGAGGTCGGTGCGGTAGAAGAGCAGGCCAGCGTCGGTGAACCAGGGAATGCCCACCAGCTTGCCGTCGACGGTGTTGTTCTGGATGATGGCCGGGAAGTGATCGGCGGCGACAGCATCTGCGCCGTATTGATTCAGGTCCACCAGGTGTTCGGCCAGGTCGCCGGGCCAGATGACGTCGATCTGGTACAGGTCAGCCTCAGACGACTGGGTCTCAAAGTACTGGAGATAGACACCCAGGCGGTCCTGCACGGCGTCGGGGGTGTCAAAGACTTCGATGGTGACGTTCGGATGCGCGTCCATGTAGCGCTGCGCAGCCGCTTGGGTCAGCTCGAGCTCCTGGCCCACGGCGCCACTAAGCAAGCGGACAGTGACCTGTTCACCAGGTTCTGTCGTCGGTGCTGCTTCCTCCGGCGTCGGCTCGACCGAGACTTCGGTCGGCTCTGGCGTATCGGTCGCCCCGCATGCAGCCAGCAGCATGCTAACCACAATCAGCAGAGCCACGATTGAAAATAGTGAGCGTTTCATTTCTTACTCTCCTCCTAACTCTTTGGATCTTGTGCTTAGGGATCTCTCCCTTGATTCTTCGATGGCTACTCCATCCCGGTAGCCGAGGGTACTCTTCTTGTGTCGCATCACCTCCCTTCTGTAGCTGAGGGTAGCTAGGTCGCCTTCCTTGCCTGTTCGAGAATCTCTGGAATCGGCAACGTATGTGCGATGCCTACCCCTCTGCAGAAAACGGCTGGCGGCCGGTCCCTTGGCTGGCATTGAACCCCCAGCCCTAGCGGGACTTGCGGCCCCCACAGGAATCGCGGATCACCAGTTCTGTCTCCAGTGTCACCGAAGATGCCTCATCTCCCTCTATCAGCGATATCAGAACCTCTGCCGCGGTCCAACCCAACCCGTACGCTGGCACGCGGACTGTCGTCAGCGGGGGTTGGGTGTGAGCCGCCAGGAAAATGTCGTCAAAGCCAACCACAGCGATATCCTCAGGTATCGCCAGTCCTGCAGCCTGAATGCCGCTCATGACCCCGATCGCTACCACGTCGCTGGCGGCAAAGACTGCCGTCGGCCTTTCTGACAGCGCCAGCAGTTCTCCGATAGCGGCTTGTCCTGTCTCGGGCAGGAACGCCGCCGTGCGCACCAGTTCGTCAAGTACCGGGATCCCGTGTTCGCGCAGCGCCTGTTTGTAGCCTGCAAAGCGCGCCTGTGCGCCCGCGTAGGATAGGGGTGCGTTCGAGATGAATCCAATGCGCCTGTGTCCGAGCCCGATCAAGTGCGTCGTCGCCTGGTAGGCACCAGCCTTATTGTCCACATCCACGCATGGCAAAGAGCAATCGCTCAAGCGGCCGTGCAAGATCAGGGGAAATCCATCCTCGGCCAGTTCCGGGAGCAATGGGTCGTCGGAGCGAGGCCCCGACAGGATTAGCCCGTCTACCTGCTGCTCGCGGATAAGTTTCGAGTAGGCTTCATGGCTGGGCACATCCTCGGCCATCTGCAACACCAGCAGGTAGCCGCGGCGATGTACAGAGGCAGTGACCCCTTGTAGAAACGCGGGCAGAAAGGCATCCGCTGCCAGGCGCCTCTGGCCCTCGCCCAGCACCAGGCCAATTCGCTTGGTCTTGCCGCTGGCCAGCGATCGGGCCGCCGCTGTGGGGTAGTAGTTCAGCTCCCGCGCCGCTTGCAGCACCCGCCGACGGGTCTCGTCGGTGATCTTGACGCCGGGAACATCGTTGAGGACAAAGGAGACAGTTGTGCGGGAAACACCGGCCAGCTTCGCTACGTCTTGGCTTCGAGCTTGTCTTCGAGCCAACAGACTCTCCTGATTAACTCGCGTTACTAACTCGTGTTACTAACACGTGTTAATTATACACCCTTTCGTCCCATTTGTCAAGAGCGAAATCGCGAAAACGGCAGACTAGCTTCAGATCCGGCATCGCCACCCGGGTCCCACGCGGCGGATTGCGTGCAGTCTGCTGCCGCCGTACTGGAAAGGCAGCGGCGGAATGCACTCGGAGTCTGCACCCTGGTGGGATTTGACAGACCAGAACATTTGTGCTACACTCTGCATCAGATAGAACGGGGGCATCCTGGCGCGCTGCACGTAGGGCAGTTTTGCGCAGTGGAATTGCCAGGTGTTGGCCAAAAGCCGACACACCCCGCCATTGTTTCTCAGAAAAAGTGTGGGCATCGGTACATGGGCATGGGGTCGGATCAGCACATCAGATCAAACGCTATCCGCATTCTCCTCGTAGCCGACACTCATATCGGCTACGATCTGCCCGCCCGCCCGCGAATCGAGCGCCGCCGCCGTGGGCATGACTTTCTCGCCAACTTTGAGCTCGCGCTGCAGCCCGCCCTCAGTGGCGACGTTGATCTCATCGTGCACGGCGGCGACCTGTTCGACCGGAGCCACGTGCCGGCAGCCGTCGTTGACCTGGCTCTGGCTCCCCTCGTCCGCGTCGCCGACCGCGGGATCTCCGTCTACATCGTACCCGGCAACCACGAGCGGTCGCGCATCCCGCCCCATCTCTGGTCGGCCCATCCCAACATCCACATCTTTGACCGTCCGCGCACCTTCCTCTACTCCGGGCGGCACGGCACCGTGGCCCTGATTGGCTTTCCCTTCGCACGACGCATCCGCGACCGCTTCTCTGCCCTGCTGCGCGAGGCCAATGAGGCGACCGCCCTCGCAGATGCCTCCCTGCTCTGCATGCATCAGACCGTAGAGGGTTCGTGCGTCGGGCCGGGTGACTATACCTTTCGCGATGGGGCCGACGTCATTCGCGGGCAGGACATTCCCGCTGGCTTTGCCGCTGTGCTTTGCGGGCACATCCACCGCAGGCAAGTGCTCACCCACGATCTCCAGAAGAGTCCCCTGACTGCGCCCGTCATCTATCCCGGCTCCGTCGAGCGTGCATCCTTCGCCGAGCGCGCCGAGGAGAAGGCATACGCCGTGGTCACCGTCGACCTGTTGGGTGACCAAACACCAGTTGGCGTCTCCTTTGAGCCTCTCCCGGCCCGCCCCATGGTCTCTCTTGTACTCGATCCGCCCGCCGCCGACCGCCGCACGATCGCTGGCCTGCTGGCCTCCAGGCTCTCCCTACTGGACCCGGACTCGGTCGTCCGCGTCCAACTGCGCGGGCCGTACGCCGCTGCCTCCTTGCAGTCCCTGAACGCCGCTCTCCTCCGCGAACTCGCACCTCCCACCATGAACATCGCAGTCGCTCCAGCGTCCTTCCGTGCCTCTGGACAATCGGTGGCCTTTCCGCTATAATGCCCTCGACGCACTATCATTCGCGGAAGGGAGAGTGACAGCATGCCACATGTCAATGCGGGCCAGCTATTGCGAGTCGACCTGAGCCGTGGGGCCCAGCGCATCGAGTCGATTGACGACACTGACGTGCGCCGATATCTTCTCGGTGGCGGCTTGGCTGCCATGATCTACAACCAGGAGATGGACCCCAGCAGCGATCCGCTTGAGCCATCCAGCCCAATGCTTGTCTTCACCGGTCTGCTAACTGGTACCTACTCACCCACCGGCTGCCGCAGCACCTGGTGCGGACGCTCCCCATTGACCGGCATCTGGAACGAGTCCAACATGGGCGGCCACTGGGGTGCTGAGCTGCGCTTTGCCGGCTTTGACGGGCTCATCGTCACCGGCCGTGCCCCTCAGCCGGTCTATCTTTGGATCCACGACGGACAGGCCAAGGTCCGCCCTGCTGGCCATCTCTGGGGTCAAGATCACTTTGCGACCTTTGATGCACTCCGCGAGGAGACCGATCCCAAAGCGCGGATCGCCTGCATTGGACCTGCGGGTGAGAATCTGGTGCGCATTGCGTGCGTGATGCAGGGCGGGCCGGAGCATGCCCGCGCAGCGGGCCGGGGCGGCATGGGCGCGGTGCTCGGTTCCAAGAACCTTAAGGCCATCGCCGTGCGCGGCGGGGCCAAGCCCACCTATCCCGACCAGCCGGCCTTCCGCAGCTTTGTCCAAGAGATCAACCCCTTGATCAAGGCCAACTCGGTGGGCATGTCGCAACTGGGTACCGCAGGCGGGGTGCCGGCTACGGAGCTTACCGGTGATCTGCCCCTGAAGAACTGGACCCTGGGCAGTTGGAAGGACGAGGCGGCCCGCATCTCGGGTCAGCGCATGGCCGAGACCATCCTTGAGCGTCACACGCACTGCTTTGCCTGCCCCATCGGTTGCGGTATGAATATCGATATCGAAGATGGCCCCTATGCCGGCGTCCGCGGGCACGGGCCCGAGTACGAGACGCTCGCCGGATTCGGCGGCAATTGCCTGTGCGACGATCTGAATGCCATCTCGCGGATGAACGATCTGTGCAACCGCTACGGCCTGGACACCATCAGTACATCAGCGGTCATCGCCTTTGCCATGGAGGCGTACGAGAAAGGGTTGCTGTCTCTGGGGGAGACGGGCGGCATTGACCTCACCTGGGGAGACGCCCAAGCCATGATCGCCACGATCCATGCCATTGCCCGCCGTGAGGGGATCGGCGATCTACTGGCTGGAGGTGTCCGCGCTGCCGCCAAACAGATCGGCCCAGCGGCGGATGCCTTTGCCATCCACGTCAAGGGCATGGAGCTTCCGTACCACGACCCCCGCGCCTTTGTGGATATGGCGGCGAACTATGCCACCGCGGCCCGGGGTGCCTGCCACCTCGAGTCACTGGCCTACTGGCTGGGCTATGGTGTCAGGTTTGACATCTACGGCTGGTACAATCCGCAGAACTATGATCCGCACGACAGCGCGGGCAAGGGGCAGGTCACTGTGGACTTTCAGAACTATATGGCGGTCTATAACCCGCTGGGCATCTGCAAGTTCATCGCGAAAGGCAAGATCGGGCCGCAGCACGTGGCCGATCTGGTCAACGCCGCTACCGGCTGGGATTGGACTGCTGCTGACCTGCTCAAGACGGGCGAGCGGCTATTCAATCTCAAACGGCTGATCAACCTGCGGTTGGGTGTCACTCGTGCCGATGACACGCTGCCGCAGCGCCTCCTCACCGAACCGCGGCCTAGCGGCGGGGCGGCGGGTGTGCTACCCGACCTGGATGGGATGCTTTCCGAGTACTATCGCGCTCGTGGTTGGACTGCTGAGGGCGTACCCTCAGCAGAGCGCCTGGAAGAGCTGGGCTTGGTATGACAGTGAGCGCGCCCGGCGCGATCCTGCGAGATCAGGCTATGCCCGCGAGCCGGCTCGCGGCTGTTGCCGACGAGTGAGGCTGCGCGCACACGGCTGTACGGCTACCTTGCAGGCGCTGCCGCTTCTGGCCTCGTGACATTGGTCAGGGCTGGCATCTCGCCACGTGCCGCAAAGCCCAGCCACATTCGTGCGCAGCCCGAGACCATCACGCCCAGCGCCGCCAGGACTGGCCATCCCATCATAGCCATGGCAAACGCGAAACTGGCGCCGATCAGCCACAGCCACAGGCCGGGGCCAGTTTTCAACCCTGCGCGCGTGCAAGCTATGGCGCACAGCAACAGCCCCACCAACAGCATCAGCCAGCCGACTAGCGCGAAGAAGCCAGCTATGATGAGCAAGAGCCCGATGACTGCCAGCACGACTCCTGCCTGGCCGAGCTTCCCTGACCAGGGAGATAGGGCGAAGTAGATACCCACAAGCGCAAACACCATGAGGATGTGGGCACTCAGCCGCAGTGCTACCGGGACCAGGTCCGGGATCTCTGCCGCCGTCCTGGCTGCCAGTAGCACAATCGCCAGGGCTATCAGGATCGCGCCGCTGGCAATAGCCACCAACCCACTGGAACGAAGCACTTTCTCTGTCGACATTCAGCCTGCCTCCTTGCCCTGTTCACCTGCACGAATCCGCTCTCTGTCCTGCCGGAGTCTCACCCCACACCTGGCAGGATTCCGCCCGAGTATAGTATACAGCTCAAGCCTGCGCCGCGCATCGGGCATGTGGACTATCTCTGACCTGGACAGGAGGCCAGTCTCACGTAGGCCAGATGGCCAAGCCCCAGGCTGCTGCCGGATGCATTTGTCCAGCTAGCTGTTCGCGCGGCGCTTGACAAACCGGGCTGCAAGCGCTATACTGGATCTAGCTGGCCACACACTCTGCAGAGACGTCTTCCCGCCTGGGTCCCTTCTCCATAACCGCGCAAATACCGAGTTCCAGCACGCGGGCCACCCCATGGCACCGAATGCCCAATCTGAGAGCCAGTCACGTATGCCAATCTGTGGCGATGAATTGAAAGGAGGACGTATCATGGCTTTCTCAGTGAGACGCCAGCACACTCTGAGCCTGCTCGTTGTGCTGCTGGTATTGGTGGCCGTTGTTCAGCCTGCGGTTGGTATCCGGGCGGCGAGTGCAGCGCCGCAGGACTTTCCTCAAGCACCGGATCAAGCTCAGCCTGTATCCTCGGATGCCGAGCAGTCCTCGTCAACCGAGCAACCCACTCCTGGTGACATAACGGCAACCCTCTGCACCTCCACAGGCTGCCCGACCGCGCCATCGGGCCTAAACTACTGTGTGGAGCGTACCAACTTTTGCGTCTACTATACAACCAGCAGCATCTCCCAAACCGAAGCCGAGTGGGCGGCGGATGTCGTCGGGATGTACTGGGGCCGTTTCACAGGTCTCACCTTTGATGCGCCCAAGCACAGCGGAAAGCTGGAAGTCCATCTGTCCGACATCCCTGGCGACTGTAACGGCGGCACTAGCTGGGGCAGCAACGCCATCAGTACGTACGCCGGCTGCTTCATCAACGATGAGCTCGCCCAAAAGGTGTTGGGGCATGAGCTGACCCACCGCGTACAGTACTCCCACGACGATGGAAGCACGGCACCGGTCCAGACCAAGTTTCTCAAAGAGGGCACGGCCCGCGCCACCGAGGACAACTGGTTCCTCGAGATCGACAACTGGGCTGCTGCGCTTAGCTACTCCTCGTTCAACACCGAGGTCAACAACTACCTCGTCGCGGCCTTTAATGACATCACCAGCTATGGCATGCGCTACAAATCGTGCCTGTGGTGGAAGTACGCCATGGAGCAGTACGGCACCGACCCGGACGAGCCCGAGTTGGGCATTGACTTTGTGCGGGAGGTGTATGAGCAGAACAGCAACGGCTACAGCGGCATCTCGGCCGTCAACCACGCCCTGAGCGCGCTGGCACCCGGTGTCACCTTCAACGACAGCTTCAAGCAGTTCGCCGTCGCCAATTGGACCAAAGATCTCACGGGCGTGCCCAACCCCTCCTACAACTACATCGACGAGGATGAGCCGGGCAATCCGGCGCCCTACGGGCCCATCGTTCCCAACCCGGGCGGCACGATCCAGGTGGGCGCACCCGCGACATGGACCAGCCAATGGACCGATCGCTATGGCATCCGCTACTACGAGGCCGACATCGGCACCTCTTGCCCGGTGATCTCGGCATCGTTCGTGCATGACTATGGGCCTGCCTTCTTCCACGTCGTGACCCAGAACGGCACGGCGTTCAGCACCCATGTCCAGGGCGGCGGCGGCGATTGGGCCCAGGCCTTCCTGAACGATGGGGTGACCAAGGTGGTCGCCATAGTTGGCAGCCTCGACAGCTCCAGCGAAGTCGACATCACCCTGAGTTGCGCCGACCCCACGCTGCAGATCATAATGCCCAACAGCGGCGCCGTGGCGCGCGTCCAACCCGGTGACAAGTTCCTGGCCGAGGTGTTGGTGACCGACGGCGGGGCGCCGGCGGCCCCCGTCATCGCTGGACTGACCAATTCCGACTTTACGGCGACGGTCAACGGCGTGAATGCCCCGGTGGTGGGTGGCGGCTTTATCCAGGAGGAGTACTGGCTGCTGCTCGAGGCGCCAGACCTGCCCAACGGCACCTACACGCTTGTAGTGACTCTCGAGACCACGCCTGCGGCCTCAGATACCAATGCCAACAGTGTGGTGTACACTGCCGATCTCACCGACCAGGTACTGGTGATCGATCGCTCTGGCTCGATGGGCGTCGACGACCGCCTGGCAGCCGCACGCGATGCGGCCAGCTTTTACGTGGATGCGACGCGCATTGGAGATGGCCTGTCGGTAGTGCCCTATCACTATACCGTCGCGCCCGATCCCTGGGGACTCCTGGTAATCAACGACCCGGATGATCGCCAGGATGCCAAGGACTACATCGATACCCTCGCTGCTGGAAGCACGACCAGCATCGGTGCCGGTATGCAGGCAGCGGTGTCCGAACGAGGCGAGGGCGACAATCCCCTCTGCTCCTTCGTGCTGCTGTCCGACGGCATGGAGAACACGGCGCCAATGTGGGAGGATGTCAGGGATGACGTGCTGGAGACTGGCTGCCCTGTGACGACCATCGCCTTTGGTCCCGAATCGGACGAGACACTGATGCAGCAGATCGCCACAGAGACTGGCGGCATCTACTTCTACAACGATGTCTATGTGAGCACCGTGACTGCGGACGGGCGTGCTGCTCCTACACAGGCGGACGCCGACCTGGATCTGGCGAATACGTACGAGTATGCCGAGGGCCTCGCGGAGGGCCGGCAGCGTCTGTTGGCCGAAAAGGGCGTTGCCTCCCCTGATGGCGCTGTAGCCATTCACGAGGTCTTTATCGACGATTCCCTGACCGAGGCCTTATTCAGCCTGGATTGGTACGCCGGGCTGAATCCCGACCCACGTTACGACAACTTGGTGCTGACGTTGGAGTCTCCATCAGGCAGGATTTTTGATCCCGACACCCCCTACAGCTTCTTTGACTACTACTACAAGCACGTGGGCTTCCGCCTCGATGAAGACGCTCTTGAAGAGGGTACCTGGACGTTGTACGTCAAGGTTGTGGATCCGGAGATCGGTGCTCTGCCTTACCAGGTGCTGGTCAGTGGGCAGACCCGGCTTACGCTACACCTGCTGCTGCCCGACCGATTGGGCTCGCTCTATACCACTGGCAACCGCGTCCCGATCTATGCACTGCTGGCAGCCAACCGGCCCCTCCCCGGCGCGCTCGTGGAAGCCTTTGTGACGGCGCCCGACGGCACCGAAACACGCGTGATCCTGTCCGACGATGGGCAGCACGGCGACGGTGCAGCCGACGATGGTCTCTATGCCGGTCTTTACACACTGGTCAATCAGGCCGACGTGGTCTACCCACAGGGTGAGGACGACCAGAGCGTGCCCAATGACGAAGGTGGCTACCGGGTGCTTGCCCGCGCCACGTACGAAAAGCTCCAACGCGAGGCGATGGGGGCGTTTTCCGTGCTCGAGGGTGAGGATGTCGAGCCGCAAGATCGCATCCCTGACGTCTGGGAGAAAGAGAATGGGGTTACCGGTGCGGGGGACGACCCCGACGGCGACGGACTCACCAATTATTGGGAGTATATGAACGGCACCGATCCCAACGATCCCGACACGGACGACGGCGGCGAGAAGGATGGATCGGAGGTAGAGAGAGGGAGCGACCCCCTCGATCCTTCCGACGACGGGATCAGTGCGCCTAGTTTCTTCCAGGTGCGACCTGTCATCTACAGACCAGTAGGCGGGGCAGCCCTGCCGGCTGTGCAACTCCGCTTCGACTGGCAACCCGAATATGACGAGATGTGGGCCTACCGGGCCACCAGCCCGGACGGTCCGTGGATCGGCCCGCTTGACGGCCTGAACAACAGTGGGGTCTATTCCGATACGCTGGTCGAGGTGGGCGCGTCGTACCTGTACCGGATCGAGGGTGTCTCGTACCTCGGGCGGGCCACGCCCATCGTCAGCGCGGTGCTGACCAGCGAGGAAGTGACGCCAGCCGAGGACCCCTACCCGCCAGAGGCCAGTGTGCTTATCAACAATGGCGCGGCCTGGACGACTGATCTGGATGTGACCCTCTCCTTTGCTCCGTACGAGCCCGAGGGGGGAGATCCCCCGGAGACGTTCGAGGACATTGCGGAGGTTATGATCAGCAACGACCCGTCCTTCGTCGGAGCTGCCTGGAAGGACTTTGCGCCAGAGATGCCCTGGACCCTGGTGGCGGAGCGCGGAGAAGTTGCTACCGTCTATGTGATGTTCCGCGACGAGGCAGCTAACGAGTCGGTTGGCCCTGAGGTGGGCATGATTCTCTACACGCACGCGATCTACCTGCCGGTCATCCTCCGGGTTTACTAGCAGCCAGTCCTCGGCGCGATTGGACGCAACCGCCTGCCCATTCGCGCGTATAGGGTGTTGGAGTCCAGCAGAGCCGGCACCGGGCTGGCTCTGCTGGTAACAACATGAGGAGGACGACATGGACATTGGAAAGGCGTTTTCGTTCGTCTTTGAGGACAAAAACTGGGTGGTCAAGGTCCTCATCGGGATCGCTGTTGTCGTGGCGGGCTTTGTCTCTAGCTGTTTGCTGATCCCCGCCATCCTGGCAGGCATTATGCTCAGCGGCTACTCGCTCGAGATCACGCGAAGGGTTATTCGCGGCGATGCTGACGTCCTGCCGGCCTGGGACGATTGGGGCCAGTTCCTTGTCGATGGTCTCATGGTGACCATCATAACGGTAGTGTATGCCCTGCCGATCATCATCCTGGGCCTGTGCGTGGGCATACCTGCGTCGTTGATCGCTGATAGCCGCGCAGTCTCCCTCTCTGCGGGTGAGGCGTTCTCCGTGTTCGCGAGCTCCTCTGTGGGCTGCTTCGGCCTTCTCTGGGCTATCGTCATGAGTCTGCTGCTGCCGGCGGCCATTGGCAGATTTGCTGCTGAAGGCGAACTCGCCTCGGCATTTCAGTTGGGCGAGGTCTTTTCCCTGGTGCGCGACAACCTGGGCACGTACCTGCTCACTGCCGTGATGGTTTTGGCGACGGGTATCATGGCCTCGTTGGGTCTGCTCCTCTGCTTTGTGGGCGTCCTGTTCACATCCGTCTACGCCGAGCTGGTAAGCGGCCATCTGTACGGACAGGCTTACCTCGAGGCGACGCGCCAGACGCCACAGGCTGTCGCAGACTAGGCGGGGCTTCCTAGCGCACTGCAAGCTTCGGCCATCCCGACCCCATTCAGCCGGTTCCGCTTTGGTGGTTCACCGACCAGGCGGGGCCGGCGTTCTGCTGCCAGCCGTCTGGTGCTCATCTGTCCCCCAGGGAGGCGATCCTGCCTCGATTTGACCGTCGGCCTGGAAGCAGTATAATGATGATCCGGGCAGGTGTGCCTGTGAATCCACGGTCCGTGTAGTAGATTGAATGGGGCGCGTCGCGACTCCACGAAAGGACAGGCTGTTGACCCGTATTGACGTGGACGATGGTGCATGGAGCGGATTCCGTGCCCTGTGCCAGGAGCTTGAGGTGGTGGACCCGGTCCGGTACCTGGAGCAGTGGATGCGCCAGATCATCAAACTACAGCAGGCGGGTGATGGCCGCTATTGGCCGGTGGCCTGTGCCCTGGTCACCAGAGGCGAGGACGAGGTGCTGCTGGTTGGCAACGAATACGCCAAGGGACGGCCGTTGACGTGGAATCTGCCGGGGGGCACGGTTGAACCGGGAGAGACCCTGCACGCAGCGGTCCGCCGCGAGCTGGCCGAGGAGTGCGGTCTCCAAGCTCTACGGGTGGGTCGTCTGGCCTGGCTTGTGCAGGTTGACTATGGGAGCGGACAGACTGGCCTGTTATCCCTGGCTTTCGAGGTGCCAGAGTGGCAGGGCAGCCTGGCGCCAGAGCACAGGGATCGCGACGGCTTTGTGCGGGCGGCCGAGTTTGTCTCGAGCGAGGAGGCGCGTCGCCGTATCATACGGGGGAATGCGCTGCCCTTGGCCGACTGGCTGTCGGCTCGCGAGGATGCGCCGCGCCTCTACTGGTACGGCAGGGATAGGGCGCAGGATGACCCGATGCGGCTTGAGGGGGTGGACCCACGGTCTGGGCCGGGGGCGGAGGAGGGATGATGAGGAGCTACAAGATCGAGATCGAGATCTACGAGGGCAAGGGCGGCAGCCTCCGGAGGGATGGGGACAGGATCATCTATCCCGACATCGTTGGCGAGGGTATCTGCGCCTGGATGTACCGGGGCGACGGGGAAACGAGCTACCAGGTTGGGCAGCGGTTCACCTACCCCGAGGACGCGGGCAAGCTATGCCCGTGGTTGCTGGACAGCATGCACAGCATCATCCACACGCTCAGGTTCGGCGGCACGCTGCCCTGGCAGTACCCGGATACGCCGTACGAGAAGCTGTTCGACGAGAATGGAGTCACAACCGAGTTCATCCGCTGCATCGATCCCACCGAGTCGGGGATTGTGGTGAAGGTGATCCGCACCGAGCTACCGGACTAGGCGGTTCAAACCGCTGCGCCGAGGACGGGGCGGGAACCCGTTACTCTGCAGCCAGCGTGAAAGGATAGCACCATGCGATTTGAGGAACTGGCAGTGTCTGACGCAGCAGGCGCGATCCTGCTGCACAACCTCGCCGACGCTAGCGGTGCACGAGTCCTGAAAAAGGGTGTGTTGCTGGAAGTGGGGCATCTTGCCCGCCTGGTAGAGGCAGGGATCACTATGGTGGAGGTTGCCATCCTCGAGGAGGACGACGTCCACGAGGACGAGGCGGCCCGCGCGCTGGCGGAGGCGATGCAGACGGGCGAGCTTGTCCCGGCGCTATCCTACGGCGGACGGGTCAACCTGCGCGCCACGGCCGATGGCTTGCTAGAGGTCGACGCGGACCGGCTGCTGGAGCTGAACATGCTGCCAGGCATCGCGGTAGCGACACGGAGGCAGCACGTGGTGGTGGGACCCAGCCAGGTGAGCGAAAACGTCGCCACGCTCAAGATCGTGCCCTATGCGGTTCCGCGCCGCGACCTGGACCGCGCTCTGGCACTCGCTGCGGCGCGACCGGGCTTGCTCGAGGTGCGCCCTTTCCAAGTGGGGCGCCGCGTTGCTCTGTTGCTGGTCGGCGAGCCGGCTGTCCAT